>CAIQUG010000153.1 GCA_903874895.1 uncultured Caulobacterales bacterium
TCCAGCTCGGCCCTGTTCGCGGCGACGCCGGGGGAGAACCACTCCCTGGGCCTGATCATCATCGAGGACCAGTTCCGGCGGGCGGGCTGGCGGACCTGGCTCGAGACCAACGCCGAGGAACATGAACTCGCCGACACCGTGGCCGATCACTGGTTCGACGTGGTGGGTTTCACCCTCAGCGGAACAGACAAGGTGCGGCGGCTGAAATCCGCGATCACGGCCGTCCGGCGGGCTTCGCGCAATCCGGGCGTCTATGTGCTGGTCGGCGGAAAGCCTTTCCACGACAGCGATTCCCTCGCATCCGAGGTCGGTGCCGACGCCAGTGCCGCCAACGCGGCGGAGGCTTTGACATTAACGCGCAATACGGTATGCCAGCCTTAATTTAGCAAATCTTCAGCCTTCATCATGCGTCTGCTTTCATCCGCCCCTTGGAACCAAAACCAGTGCCCAATGCCCAGGTCTTCAACGACGTTTCGGAGCATATGCCTTTTCAGCGAGGGCTGCTGGGCGCGTTGAGCCTGGACGTGGCGCAGAAGGTCCTGGCGGCCAGCGGCGACGTGACCATGGTGATTGATGCGGACGGTCGCATCTGCGACATCGCCGCCTCGGCGGACATGGCCCGCGAAGGGGCCGAGCAGTGGCTGGACCAGCGCTGGTCCGACATCGTCTCCGATGACAGCCGCCACAAGGTCGACGAACTGCTCAGCGACGCGCTGAGCAAGGGGCGGACCCGCTGGCGTGAAATCAACCAGATGTCCGCCGACAAGGACCCGATCGCCATCCGTTATGTGGCCGTCGATGCCGGACGGCACGGTCACGTGATCGCCATCGGCCGGGACGACCGGGCCAGCGCGGCCATGCAGCAGCGGCTGCTGGAAGCCCAGCAGGTCATGGAGCGGGACTACGCCAAGCTCCGGGACGTGGAATTCCGATACCGGCTGTTGTTCCAGATGTCCGGCGAGGCCGTGATCATCGTCGACGCCTCCACCCGGCGAATCGTCGAGGCCAACCCGGCGGCGGAGCGTCTGCTGGGCAAGGCTCATGGAAGTCCCTTCGGCGAGAGCTTCGCGCGAGTGTTCGACGAGGCCAGCCAGGACGACGCCGCCCGGCTTCTGACCACGGCCCAGACCTCCAATCGCGCACCGAACAACGGCGTCACCCTTCAGTGTGTCGGCCAGGATGTGGTGGCGACCGCGTCGATCTTCCGGCAGGAGCGCACGACACAGTTCCTGGTACGGCTGGTCCCGGCGGGTTCCATCGAAGTCCCCGAACCGGACTCCGATCGCCGTCTGCAGGACGTGCTCGAGCGCCTGCCCGATGCCTTTGTCATGACCGACGGGGATGCCCGCATCCTGACGGTCAACAGTGCCTTTCTCGACCTGGCCCGGATCGGCTCTCCCGCCCAGGCGGAGGGCCAGCTGCTGAACAGCTTCCTCGGCCGCGCCGGGCTGGAGCGCGACATCCTGATCGACAATATCCGCGCCCACGGATCGATCCGCAACTTCAGCACCACCCTGCGCACCCAGCTGGGAGAGATCGAGGATGTGGAGATTTCCGGTGTCTTTGTGGAATCGGACAACGCTCCCCCCTGCTACGGGCTGACCATCCGGGCGGTGCGCCGGGCCAGTCCGACCCCCGGCGTGCCCCGGGCCGGTCTCAGCCGCTCCGTCGAGCAGCTGAGCGAGCTGGTGGGCCGCGTCACCCTCAAGGAACTGGTGCGGGAGAGTACCGACCTTGTGGAGCGCCTGTGCATCGAGGCGGCTCTGGAACTCACCCGGAACAACCGGGCGTCGGCCGCCGAGATCCTCGGCCTCAGCCGCCAGGGCCTCTATTCCAAGCTGCACAAGTTCGGACTGGGCAACCTGTCCTCGGACGACACCTGAGGCCAGTTCCCCCGCCCGCCTCCGGGGCCGGCAACTGAGCCCGCTCCGGTAGAGCGGACCGCGGTCGTGCCGGTGGATCAGAATCCCGCCTCCACCGCAACGCGAATGGCATCGGCACCTGAGCGGACATCCAGCGCCTTCAGCAAGGCCGCCCGGTGCATCTTCACGGTCCGCTCCGTCAGGCCCAGCTCGTGGGCGATCTGCTTGTTCATCTTGCCGCTGGACATGCCCAGCAGAACTTCCCTCTGACGCTCGCTGAGACCGTCGACCCGCAGGCGGGCCACCTCGGCCCGCGACGGTGCGCCATCCCCGTCCGGGGCGAGGGTCTGGGACCCGAGAAAGAAGTCCAGCTCGCCCTCGGCGTCGAAGATCGGGGCGACGAGGACCGCGTTGCGGAAAGGCGTCCCATCCTTCCGGTAGTTGCGAATCTCCACCAGGACAGGCGTCCGTGCCTCCACGCCCCGGCGGATCTCTTCGGACAGTTCCGGCTCGGTGCTCGGTCCGGCCAGGAACCGGCAGTTCCGCCCCACCACCTCTTCGCGGTCGTAACCGGTCAGGAGGAGGAAGGCGGCATTGCAATGGACGATGGGGTTGTCCGGCTGGCGCGGGTCGCTCAGCACGGCGGCGATCGGACTGGCATCGATCATCTTCGCCAGTGCGGTGTTCGACCGCAGAACCCTGGCGACCGGAGCGGCTTCCCTTTTGGACATGTTGGCGAAGATGCGCAACGGGCTCACGTTTGACAAGGGCCCGGCATCGTTGCCGCCCCGATCGCGCGCCAGCGCTCGCCAACGGCCAGGAAAGACGGACATGAACTACTTCTCACCCGATGCGCGCCTCTCAGGTCCCGATGGCAAGGTCATGGTTCCCGACGACGTGCAGGAGGCTGTCCGGACCCTGCTCCTCTGGGCGGGTGAGGATCCGACCCGGGAGGGATTGCGCGACACCCCCGGCCGGGTCGCGCGGGCCTGGCTGGAATACTGCGATGGCTACGAGGACGATCCGGGCGTCCATCTGTCGCGGACCTTCGAGGAGGTGGGCGGCTATGACGAGATCGTGCTGCTCCGCGACATCCCCTTCCAGTCCCATTGCGAGCATCACCTGGCACCGATCACCGGGGTCGCCTCCATTGCCTATCTGCCGAAGGACCGGGTGGTGGGCATCTCCAAGCTGGCGCGGGTGCTGCAGGGCTACGCGCATCGTCTGCAGGTCCAGGAGCGCCTCACCGCCGAGGTCGCCAACTGCATCTGGGAGCATCTGCAGCCCCTCGGCGTCGCGGTGGTGATCGAGGCGCAGCACGGCTGCATGACCGGCCGGGGCGTCCGCACTCCGGGGGTGAACATGGTGACCCGCCGCGTGCTGGGCTGCTTTGCCGATGATGCCGACCGGCGCAAGGACGTGTTCGCGCTGATGGGACGCTGAGGCGATGCGTATCGCCGTCATCGGAGCCGGCATGGCCGGTCTGTCCTGCGCCACCGCCCTCACCGCCGCCGGGCTGGACATCCGGGTTTTCGACAAGGGCCGGGGTCCGGCCGGACGCATGGCCACCCGCCGTCTCGAGACCCCGCTGGGCGAGGCCAGTTTCGACATGGGGGCCCAGTATTTCACCGTGCGCAGCCCGCCCTTTGCCGAGGAGGTGAGCCGCTGGGTCACGGCCGGCCACGTGGCCCCCTGGCCAGCGGCCGGACCGGAAGCCTGGGTCGGCACGCCGTCCATGACCGCCCCGCTGAAGGTCATGGCCGAGCGGCTCGACATCACCTGGAACGCCTTCGTGGCCGGGTTCAGCCGGGATGAGGCCGGCTGGTCCGTGCACCTGAAGGACGGGGAGGTTCACGCGTTCGACGCGGTGGTCGTCGCCCTGCCCGCGGAGCAGGCCACCCCGTTCCTCGCCCTGACGGACCCATCCTTCTTCAAGCGCAACGTGCTGTCGCAGACCTCGCCCTGCTGGACGGCCCTCTACGCCTTCGCGACCCCCCTGTCGGTGACGACGCCGATCTTCCGCAAGCAGGGCATCGTCAGCTGGGCGGCGCGGAACAGCGCCAAGCCGGGCCGCGCGCCTCTGGAGACCTGGGTCGTCCAGGCAGACCACGACTGGTCCCGCCACCACCTGGAAGATACGCCCGAGGTCGTCGCCGAAGTCCTGCTGGACCGCCTTCGCGCCCTGACCGGCGATCAGGGGCGACCGGCGCTGGCCCAATCCGCTCACCGCTGGCGATTCGCCCTGTCCACGCCACTGGGGCTGGACTGCCTTTGGAACGAGGAGATCGGCCTGGGGGTCTGCGGTGACTGGCTGCTGGCCCCCCGGGTGGAGAGCGCGTGGATTTCCGGCTCGGCCCTGGCCGGTCGCATCTGTGCCGATCTCGACCGAACGGGCCGACGCGACAGCGGGCAGCGCCATTCCGCGATCGCCCTCCCCGTCCCGGGATGAGCCTCGCGCCTCCGAGACGCGACAGGACCGGAGCGCAGGAGACAAACCGCAGGACTTTCGCCTCCGGTGCCCAACGGCTAATAGGCAGATGACCGATCATCGTTCTGCAGCGGAACCCTCCCATGTCGTCTGCCGAGACCGACACCGGCACGGTTCTCACGGCCCTGGCCAACCGCCTCGCGCGCAAGGCCGAGGAGACCCGCCCCCTGGTGGTCGGCCTGACGGGGTCGGTGGCGGCGGGAAAGAGCACCCTTTGCACCCAGCTGACATCGCGTCTGGACCCCGGCCTGCGCGTGGAGGTGATCTCCACCGACGGATTCCTGCTGCCGAACGACATGTTGAATGCGCGGGGCCTCGGCCTGCGCAAGGGCTTTCCGGAGTCCTACGACGCAGACGGACTGTTCGCGACCCTGGCCGCCCTTCGCGTCGGTCCGACCCGCATTCCCGGCTATTCCCACGTGACCTACGACGTCGACCCCGCCCTCGAACGGACTGTGGAACGGTCGGACATCGTGATCCTCGAGGGACTGGGGTTCGCCCCCTTCCCGGATGGTCGGAGCCTGGCCGACAGCCTCGACCTCCTGATCTATCTCGACGCATCCGAAGGGGACCTGGAGACCTGGTTCTCCGAACGCTTCCTCGGGTTCTGGCGGGCGGCGGAGACCGATCCGGCGTCCTTCTACGCCCAGTTCCGGCACATGGACGAAGTGCAGGCCGACGCCTTCGGGCGGATGGTCTGGTCGCGGATCAACCTGTCGAACCTGCGGGATCACATCGTCCTGGCCCGCGACCGGGCCGACATCCTCCTGCGCAAGGACGCAGCGCACCGGCTGCAACTGGTCCGGGGCCGCTAGGCCGGATCGCCCCCGGCCGCGGGGTGATTGCAGCGAAACCCGTGATATAAGCCCCGCCATGCTCCGCCTGACCGAACTTCGCCTGCCCCTGGGCCATGCCGCCGAGGACCTTGAGCGGGCCATCTGCGAGCGCCTGGGCGTGATGCCTGAGGACCTCCTTCAGGTTGCCGTGGTCCGCCGTGCCCATGATGCCCGCCGCAAGTCGGCGATCCTGATGGTCTATTCCGCCGATGTCGAGCTGGCCGACGAGGCCGCGACCCTCGCCCGCTGCGCCGGGGACGTGCGCGTTCGGCCGGCCCCGGACACATCCTACCGCTTCGTCGCCCGCGCGGCGGACGGGGACCGGCGGCGACCCATCGTGATCGGGGTCGGCCCGTGCGGCCTGTTCGCCGGACTGCTGCTGGCCCAGATGGGCTTCCGGCCGATCCTGCTGGACCGGGGCAAGGTGGTGCGGGAGCGGACCAAGGATACCTGGGGCCTGTGGCGGCGCAGCGAGCTGAACCCGGAGTCCAACGTCCAGTTCGGCGAAGGCGGAGCCGGCACCTTTTCCGACGGCAAACTCTACAGCCAGATCAAGGATCCGCGGCATCTGGGCCGCAAGGTGCTGACCGAGTTCGTCACCGCCGGGGCCCCGCCGGAGATCCTGACCGAGGCGCATCCGCACATCGGCACCTTCCGCCTTGTGACCATGGTGGAAAGCCTGAGGCGGAGCATCGAGGCGCTGGGCGGCGAATACCGCTTCCAGCAGCGGGTCAGCGACCTGCTGATCGAGACCGAGGCCGACGGGCGACGCCAGGTGCGCGGCGTCGTGCTGGAGTCCGGCGAGGAACTGCGCTCGGACCAGGTGGTTCTGGCGGTGGGTCACAGCGCCCGGGACACCTTTGCCATGCTGCATGAGCGCGGCGTCCGGATCGATGCCAAACCGTTCTCCCTGGGCGTGCGGATCGAGCATCCCCAGTCCCTGATCGACCGGGCCCGCTTCGGCACATCTGCCGGACATCCGGATCTGGGGGCCGCGGACTACAAGCTGTCCCACGCCTGCACCAACGGGCGGACGGCCTACAGCTTCTGCATGTGCCCCGGCGGCACGGTGGTCGCGGCGGCCTCGGAGCCCGGCCGGCTGGTGACCAACGGCATGAGCCAGTATTCCCGCAACGAGCGCAACGCCAATGCCGGCATCGTCGTCGACATCACGCCGGAGCGGGACTATCCGGGCCACCCCCTCGCCGGCATCGCCCTGCAGCGCCAGTGGGAGGAAGCGGCCTTCCACACAGGCGGCGGCGACTATTTCGCGCCGGCCCAGCGGGTCGGCGATTTCCTGGCGGGTCGTCCCTCCACGACGCTGGGGGCGGTGATCCCGTCCTATCGTCCCGGCGTGCGCCCCACCGATCTGTCCGCCTGCCTGCCGGAGTTCGTGGTCACGGCGATCCGCGAGGCCCTGCCGGTGTTCGGCCGTCAGATCCCCGGGTTCGACGATCCGGACGCGGTCATGACCGGCGTGGAAACACGAACGTCCTCGCCTGTCCGCATTCCCCGGGGTGCGGACTTCCAGAGCCTGAATACCGCCGGTCTCTATCCGGCCGGCGAAGGTGCCGGCTATGCGGGCGGCATCCTGTCGGCGGCGGTGGATGGCATCAAGGTGGCCGAGGCCATCGCCCGGGCCATGATCACCGCCTAGGCATTGCGTCACGGGCGCGGGCTCGCGATAGTCTGTACCCGGAGCCTCCACGGGCAGGCCGGTGGCAGGAAGCGGACGACATGGCGTTTCAGCAGGACTTGGACAATCGGGTGCCGATCACGGGTGCGCTGATGCTGGCGACCCTGATGAACACCCTGGACGGAACCATCGCCAATGTCGCCCTGCCTCACATCCAGGGCAGCGTCTCCGCGGCCCAGGATCAGGTGACCTGGGTCCTGACCTCCTACATCATCGCCACGGCGATCATGATGCCCCTGTCCGGCTGGATCTCGGAGAAGATCGGCCGCAAGCGGATGTTCATCCTGTCCATCGGCGGCTTCACCGTGGCCTCGATGCTCTGCGGGCTGGCCACCAACCTGCCGGAGATCGTCATCTTCCGCATCATCCAGGGACTGGCGGGGGCGTCCCTGATGCCCCTGTCCCAGACCGTGATGCTGGACCTGTTTCCCCTGAAGATGCTGCCACGGGTCATGAGCATCTGGAGCGCGGCCATCATGCTGGGTCCGATCGCCGGTCCGACGCTGGGGGGCTGGCTGACCGAGAACCTGTCCTGGCGCTGGGTGTTCTTCATCAACCTGCCCATCGGGATTGCCGCGCTCTTCGTGCTGCAGATGTTCATGGCCGACGATCCCGGAGGTCGCCAGCGGCCTTTCGACACCATCGGATTCGTGACCCTCACCCTGTTCGTCGGGGCCTTCCAGCTGATGCTCGACCGCGGTCCGGGGCAGGACTGGTTCGGCTCGACGGAGTTGTGGATCGAAGCGGGCCTGGCGCTGCTGGGCCTTTATCTGTTCACGATCCAGACCCTGTCGGCAGAGCATCCGTTCTTTCCCCGGGAACTGGGTCAGGACGGGAATTTCGTCGGCGGCCTGACCGTGAACATCTTCGTCGGCGCGCTGCTGTTCTCCACCGGGGCCATCCTGCCGTCCTTCATGCAGAACCTTCTGGGTTATTCCGCCCTGCAGAGCGGCTATGCCAGCGTCACACGGGGGCTGGGCTCGGTGATCTCGTTCATCCTGGTGCCCCTTCTCGTGGCCCGGCTGGGAGCGAAACCGACCCTCCTGCTCGGGGTCGTCTTCAGCGGCCTGTCCCTGTGGCAGATGTCGCGCTTCAACCTCGGCATGTCCGCCGACCTGATCCTTCTGTCCGGCTTCGTGCAGGGGATCGGGGTCGGACTGATGTTCGCCCCGATCAGCAGCCTCAGCTATGCCACCCTGGCCCCAAGGCTGCGGCCGGAGGGAACGATCCTCGCCAGCATGCTCCGCAGCCTCGGCTCCAGCGTCGGGATTTCCCTCGTTCAGGCCAGCCTCGTGAGCCAGAGCGCGCTGGGTTTTTCGAGACTGGCGGAACATGTGACGGCGGAGACCCCGGGCTTCGCCACGGGTACAGCCGCGATCGGCGCAACGCAGGGCACAGCGAACCTGGCGATCCTTCGGGCCCAGATGGCTCGCCAGGGCACCATGCTGGCCTATGACTCCATCTTCGCGTGGATGGCCCTCCTCGTGTGCCTGCTCGTACCGCTGATCCTTGTCCTCAAGCGGCCGCCGATTCAGGCCCCGGCCGCTCCGGCCTCGGAAGCCCTGAGCGAATAGCGCGCTCCCGGACAGGAGCGGCAAGGCCCCGCGGTTCGTCCGGACGGGTGCCGAGGCATGGAAACCGTTTGATCATGATTTCAAGCTGTAATGGCGCGAGGATTTGAGCAAAATCCGCCCAAAGAAAATGCCCCCTCGGGCTCGGCATATTTGGATTCGGGACACAGAGGCTTGCCGTGGATCTGATGTTCGGCCGGAAAGTACTTTGGACCTTCGTTCTGGACATATTCTATGTCACAGCCGCATTGGCCAGTGACTATACCTTCAACATCATGATCGACCACAATCCGGCGGGCTTCACCCCCGTCGTGACAATGGTGATCACGGCGATCGTCGGCACGCCGGTGACCTATTACCTGATCAGCCAGCGCTTCGACCTTCGACGGGTGATCGCCGAGCGGCGGCGTCTGGAACTGGAGCTGACCAGCGCGCTGGCAGCGGCCGAGACAGCGACCCAGGCCAAGTCGGAATTCCTGGCCAACATGACCCACGAACTCCGGACCCCGCTGAACGCGATCATCGGCTTCTCCGGGATCCTGGGCCGCTCGGCAGGCCTGACGCCGAGGGACGCGCGCTATGTCGAGCTGGTCAACGACGCCAGCCAGACCCTGCTGCACATCATCAATGACGTGCTGGACTACTCGAAGCTCGAGTCCGGACAGATCGAATTCGACCGGGCACCCGTCCTCCCGGCCGATCTGGCAACCTCGACGGTCGCGCTGCTGGCCGACGAAGCCGAGCGAAAGGCGCTGGACCTGACCGTCAGCGTCACCGGGCATCCCGGCCCTTTGCTGACAGACGGCGGACGACTGCGGCAGGTCATCGTCAACTTCCTGTCCAACGCGATCAAGTTCACAGGCGAAGGCCAGATCGAACTCGCCATCGACGTGCGGCCGTCCGAGTCCTCCGCCCGCATTCGCGTGGAGGTGCGCGACACCGGGATCGGCGTTCCAGCGGACCAGATCGACCGGATCTTCCGCCGCTTCGTGCAGGCTGACGCGTCGGTGTCACGACAGTTCGGGGGTACCGGTCTCGGGCTCGCCATCTCGAAACGGATCATCGACGGCCTCGGCGGCGAGATCGGCGTGTTCAACAACCGGTCTGGAGGTGCGACCTTCTGGTTCGAGCTGACGGTGCCGTTGGCCGACCCGGCCCAGGCCTCATCGACGATCCGGCGACCGACGCTGGATCTGACGCGGAAGGCGCGGATCCTGCTGGTCGACGACAATCCCAACAACCGGGAACTGGTCAGCGCCCTGCTCGCCCCCTTCGACCTGCAGATCCTGACGGCCGAGGACGGAGCCGAAGCGGTCGCCGCCGTGGAAACGGCCCGGGGCACGGCTGCCCCCTTCGACATCATCCTGATGGACGTGCACATGCCGGTGCTTGACGGGCTGTCCGCCACGCGGCGAATCCGGACCCTGGAAGGCGGCACGCATCACCGGACGCCGATCATCGCCATGACGGCCAATGTCCTTCCGGACCAGGTCGCGATCTGCCTCGACGCCGGCATGGACGGACATCTGGGCAAGCCGCTCCTGCCCGAGGCGTTGCTGACCGCCCTCACCCGCTGGTTACCTGCCGACGCCTGAGGCGGGGTCGAGGCCTGATGCAAGATGCGCTGGGCAGTCGAAAGATTTTCGGTCAATTCTCGGCCCGAACATTTGCATTTCAGCCCAGCAAAAATTGATACATGCCCGAAAGGACTCTCGAATTCTCGCAGCTTTACCTGCGAACGTGCGGGTTAACCATGTTGGAAAACGCCTGTTTAACCATTTCCAGCGAGGTCTGTTGAAAGCGCGGCATGCCCGCGCACCTGATGTCATGAAAGGGTCCGGACCATGACCATCGAGTCCAGCGGCTTCGACACCGGCGGATCGGTGACCTGGGCCCTCCTCCAGGCCCTGCGCCAGGCCGCCACGCCGTCCAGCAGCACGAATGGATCGACCGGCACGACCCGGCTCGGCACAACCCCGTCCGGCACGAAGCCACCGACCGCGGGTCCGCCGAGCGGCTCGGCACCGCCCCCTCCTCCACCTCCGCCGCCGCCCTCGGCAGCATCGGGTGTCTCGAAACTGGCGGACGATCTCAAGAGCCTGCTTCTGGCCCTGCAGACCGCCAACAGCCACACCGCCGACACAGCACCGACCTCATCGACCACCGGCACGACGGGCAGCGCCAACGGCGGGACGACGACGACCTCCACGGACCCGGCAACGTCCGGCACCCCCAGCTCCTCAGCTCCCTCCGTGGCAGATGCCGCTTCGGCCCTCGCCGCGGACCTGCAGACCCTGGCCAGCCAGACCTCCGGTGCACAGGGTCATCATCACGGCCATCACCACCATCACGAACACGACGACGGGGACGAGGCGTCGGGATCGAGCTCGACCGCGGCGGCAGCGAGCAACGCTCCGAGTTCAGGCCCCACGTCCGGGACCGGCACGGGAACGACGACCACAGGCCCCTCTACCGGGGCGACAACAGGCACGACCACCGAAGCCAGCACACAGACCACGTCCGGCACCAGCCGGGGCCCGTCCGAAGGCTCGGACACCCCTGCGCTCACCGCATTCCTCACCGAATTCGCCGACGCCCTGAAGCAGTACGCTGCGGCTCAGAGTGTGCACGCGGCCGGGTCGACCTCCGCCCCGTCGACGGGCACGGGCACGACGACCAGCGCCACCGCCTGAATCCCGGCGGGTTGTCCGAGATCAATGCCTCGGCCGGCCCGGCAACGTCAGATGCCGCGCCATATGTCACTGGGACATTGGAACGGAGGCGGTCACCATGTGGGGCCACAGGCTATTGGGCGGCTTCCTTGCGGCGCTGGGGATCGCTCTGGGCTACTGGATCGTCTGGGTCGTCTATGACCCGCAGTATTCCTCCCAGACCCTCGCCATTGCCATCGGCATCCCCGGCACGCTGATCATCAGCCTGTTTGCCGTGCTCGTGATCCTCGCCGGGGTGGGGCTGGTGTTCGCACCTGGCGGCACCCGGGCGGCGGGCCTGCATCTGACCCGCGGGTTCCGACCCCGGCGCCCCTTCTGACCGTCAGGCCAGCAGAATGGCGCTGACCCGGTCGATGAACCAGAACGCGGCCAGCCCGCCGATGGCGTAGCCGGAGAGCCGCAGGGCGGTCGCCCGCGGTGTCCGGACCACCCTATGCAGCACAAAGGCTCCGGCGGTCAGCGTCAGGATGAAGGCGATCTGACCGGCTTCCACACCCAGGTTGAACGCCAGCAGCGACACCGGGATCTCCTGGGGCGGCAATCCGGCCTCCCGCAGAGCTGCGGCGAAGCCCAGACCGTGCAGCAGCCCGAAGGTGAAGGCGATCCGCGCGGGATGCCGGGCGATCGGACCGACGGTTCCCCGGGACAGGGCGACGACCTCCATGGCCACCAGAAGGATCGACAGGGCAATCAGCGCCTCCACCGGAGCCTGGGGAACGTGGATCAGGCCCAGGGTCGCCGCCGACAGGGTCAGGCTGTGGGCCAGGGTGAAGGCGGTCACGGTGGCCAGCAGACGCCGGAGCGACCCCACCAGCAGCAAAAGGCCCGCCACAAACGCCAGATGGTCGAACCCGGTGAGGATATGCTCGACCCCCAGGGCGCCATAGGTGCGGAACACATCGAGGCGGCTCGTGGGCCTTGGAACGGCAAAGTCCGGATTGTCCGGCGTCAGGCGCAGGGTCGCCACCTCGCCGGACGGCTGGACCACCCGAACCAGGGCGTCCGTCAGCGTGTTCTGCAGACCCGCCAGGCGCGCGGTTCGGCCGTAGGGTGCCGCGGCGCAGGTGATCCGTCCGACGATGACCACCGCACCGGGGGTATTCTGGGCCCCGGTCTGCTCGACCCGGCAGCCCTGCGGCATGTCCAGCCGCACCTGAAGCGGCCGTCCGCCCAGGGCCGGCAGCTTGAGCA
>CAIQUG010000154.1 GCA_903874895.1 uncultured Caulobacterales bacterium
CCACACCCATTTCAGGTGTTGGAGCAGTAGATCCGATGTGGGTTAAAAAATTATTCTCACCAAAATGTAAAATAATTTTTACTCAAATGTTTACGATATCAATCATTGATAACGGATTTTCATAATCCAGTTTATTTGGGTGAATAATTTTTAAACAATACATCTCAGATTCAAATAAATGACAATTAAATATTTGAATTATCGTCAAATGGACCGATAAAATTTTTCCGAACAGAAAAGTTGATGTCACAATTGGCGCAGTCTTCCTTGTATATTTGAATTTCACCAGATCACTGAACCGATTTCCAATCATCATTGGCAGTTCAAGGGATTTGACAGATCCAATGTCGAATTATGGCGGAGGAACCGCGGACAGCGATGGCCGGGTCGATCCGGGTCCCGGGAGACGAATCGGCACCGGGGGGTTGCCCTTGGCGGCCGGTACGGCAAGACTCCGAGGGCAGTCGCCGCGCAGCTTTCGGAGTCGAGCCATGCCAGATGTCACGGATCCTGAGCCGGCGGACGACCGGTCGCGTGAACCGACCCACGCTCACCACGACCACGACCACGACCACGACCACGACCATGACCATGACCACAACCTGCCATCCGGGATCGCGCTGCGGGTGCGGGCGCTGGAGACCCTGATGGTGGAGAAGGGACTGGTGGACCCCGCGGCACTGGACGCGATCATCGACACCTATGAGACCCGCGTCGGACCCCGCAACGGGGCCCAGGTGGTGGCCCGGGCCTGGACGGACCCGGCGTTCCTGACGCGCCTTCGTCTAGACGCCACCGCCGCCATTGCCGAGCTGGGCCACGGCGGGCGCCAGGGCGAACACATGCGGGTGGTCGAGAACACCCCTGACGTCCACAACCTGGTCGTCTGCACCCTGTGCTCCTGCTATCCCTGGGCGGTGCTGGGCCTTCCGCCGGCCTGGTACAAGTCGTCGGCCTATCGCGCGCGGGCCGTGATTGCGCCGAGGGAGGTGCTGGCCAATTTCGGCGTCGACGTGCCGGCCTCCACCGAGGTGCGGGTGTGGGACTCCACCGCGGAGATCCGGTACCTGGTGCTGCCGGAGCGACCGGCCGGCACCGAGGGCTGGAGCGAGGACGCCCTGGCGACCCTGGTCACGCGGGATTCCATGATCGGCGTCGCACGTCTCGCCGCCCCCGAGGGACCTCCCGCATGAACGGTGTCCACGACATGGGCGGCATGGACGGGCTGGGCGAGATCGACCCCCGGCCGGACCCGGCGCTGTTCCATGCTCCCTGGGAGGCGCGGGTCCTCGGTCTGGTCCTGGCCAGTGCCGCCTGGGGCCGCTGGAACCTGGACACCATGCGCTATCACCGGGAGCGCATCCCCGCCGCGGACTATCTCGCCTTCAGCTACTACGAGAAGTGGCTGGCCGCCCTGGTGGACCTTCTGGTGCGGCGCGACCTGTTGACCGCGGAGGAACTGGCCAGCGGTCGGCCCGTACCGGGTGCGCCGGTGCAGACCCCGGCGCTGCCGGCCTCCGCGGTCGCTTCGCGCCTCGCGCTGGGCAGCCCGACGGAGCGCCCGGACGGCCGCCCGCCGGGCCTCGCCGTGGGCCGGACCGTGCGGGCCCGGAACGAACATCCGGACGGCCACACGCGTCTGCCCCGCTATGTCCGTGGGCGAACCGGACGGATCACGGCGATCCATGGATGCCACGTTTTCCCGGACACCAATGCCATGGGGCTCGGCGAGCAGCCCCAGGCCCTCTACCAGGTGCGCTTCGAAGCGGCGGAGCTCTGGGGCCGTCGGGCGGATCCGCGATCCGCCGTCTATCTCGACCTGTGGGAGGACCACCTTGAGCCGGTCTGACGACACCGCGCCGCCGCCACCGCCGGTGTTCGCGGAGCCCTGGCAGGCGTCGATCTTCGCCCTGGTGGTGGCCCTGCATGACCGGGGACTGTTCAGCTGGTCCGAATGGAATGGCGAACTGGTCCGCGTGATTGCCGCGTCGGATGCGACCGGCCGGGGCGGAGACCCGGATCATGACGGGGAAAGGCATCCCGAGGACTGGGTCGCGGCGCTGGAGCACCTGCTGGCGACCAAGGCCGTCGCCACGTCGGCGGAGGTGGCGCAGATGACCGAGGCCTGGGCCACCGCCTTTCGGGACACGCCCCACGGTCAGCCGGTGGTCCTCAAACCGGCATCCTGAGGCCGGGCTCCGCCGCCCCGGGCCGCCCTCGGACGACAGCCGATCCCGCCCGCTGTTCGCCTCGTCGGTGGTTCTGCGGCGTCCGGGACGGGAATCCGGTTGGCGCATCTGCCGCGCGACCGCTTATATAGGGTCACGGTTCGCCCTCGGCGTCCCGACGAGAGACAAAGCCCCATGGATGACGATTTCCGCCGCGCCGCCCTCGACTATCACCGCTTTCCCACGCCGGGGAAGCTGTCCGTCGAGCCGACCAAGGCCCTGGCGACCCAGCGGGACCTGGCACTCGCCTATTCCCCCGGCGTCGCAGCGGCCTGTGAGGCGATTGTCGAGAACCCGGACGCGGCGCTGGACCTGACGGCCCGGGGCAATCTGGTGGCGGTGGTCACCAATGGCACGGCGGTCCTGGGGCTGGGGGCCATCGGCCCCCTGGCCGGCAAGCCGGTGATGGAGGGCAAGGCCGTCCTGTTCAAGAAGTTCGCCGGGATCGACGTGTTCGACATCGAGGTGGACTGCAACGATCCGCAGAAGTTCATCGAGATCGTCGCTGCCCTCGAGCCCACCTTCGGCGGCATCAACCTCGAGGACGTGAAGGCACCGGAATGCTTCGTCATCGAGCAGGCCTTGCGGGCCCGGATGAACATCCCGGTGTTCCACGACGACCAGCACGGCACGGCCATCGTCTGTGCCGCCGCCGTGCGCAATGCCCTTGTGCTGCAGGGCAAGAAGCTGGAGGAGGTGCGGCTGGTCACCTCCGGCGCCGGGGCCGCGGCGCTGGCCTGCGTCGACCTGCTGGTCTCCATGGGTCTGCCGGCGAAGAACGTGACCCTCACCGACATCAAGGGCGTGGTCTGGCAGGGGCGCGAGCCGGACATGCCGCCGAACATGGCCCGCTACGCGATCCGCACCAATGCGCGGGAGCTGCGGGACGTGCTGCGCGGGGCCGATATCTTCCTCGGCCTGTCCGCGCCCCGGGTGCTGAAACCGGAATGGCTGTCCCTTCTGGCTCCCAATCCGATCATCCTGGCCATGGCCAATCCCGAGCCGGAAATCCTGCCGAGCGAGGTTCACGCCCACCGGCCCGATGCCATTGTCGCCACGGGTCGCAGCGATTTTCCCAACCAGGTGAACAACGTCCTGTGCTTCCCCTTCATCTTCCGGGGCGCGCTGGACGTGGGGGCCACGGAGATCAACGAGGCCATGAAGGCCGCCGCCGCCGAGGCGATCGCGGCGCTCGCCCGGGCGGAGGCCAGCGAGGCCGTGGCCAATGCCTATGGCGGCGTCTCCCCCAAGTTCGGCAAGTCCTACATCATTCCCGCGCCCTTCGATCCCCGGCTGATCCTGACCGTGGCCCCGGCCGTGGCCCGGGCGGCGATGGAGAGCGGCGTGGCCCGGCGGCCGATCGCCGACTTCGACGCCTATCGCGCCCAGCTGGAGCGGTTCGTCTATCGCTCCGGTCAGCTGATGCGGCCGATCTTCACCCATGCCCGCTCCATCGAGGCCCGGGTCGCCTATGCGGAGGGGGAGGACGAGCGGGTGCTCCGCGCCGCCCAGTCCGCCGTGGACGAGGGCATCGCCCGACCGGTGCTGATCGGTCGGCGCGAGGTCATCACGGCCCAGATCGCCCGGCTCGACCTGCGACTGGATTCGGAGGGTACCGTCGAGATCTTCGACCCGTCCGAACAGACGGACCTGGCCGCGGGTCTGGCCGCGGAATACGGCAAGCTGGTGGGCCGGCGCGGTGTCACCCCCGCCGAAGCCCAGCGGAACTTCCGCCGACAGTCCACCATCGCGACGGCCATGCTGCTGCGACGGGGGCTGGTGGACGCGGCCCTGGTGGGCGGGGCAGGGGACTGGTGGCGCCGCTTCACCACCATCCTGCCGATCATCCCCAAGGCCGACGACGTCAGCCGGGTCTATTCCATGACGGTGCTGATCCTGCCCAAGGGGTCCCTGTTCATCGCCGACACCCATGTGAATCTCGAACCCACGGCTGCCCAGCTGGTGGAACTGACCCACCTCGCCCAACGGGAAGTGCGGCGGTTCGGCCTGACCCCCAAGGTGGCGCTGTTGTCCCACTCCAATTTCGGGGCGAGCCATTCCCCGTCCGCCCGGCGGATGAGCGAGGCGCTGAGCCGGATCCGCGCGGCCTATCCCGACCTGGTGGTGGACGGGGAAATGCACGGGGACTCCGCCCTCAGCCAGCCGATCCGCGACCGACTGGTGGCCGACTCGCCGATCGAGGGGTCGGCCAATCTGCTGATCATGCCGTCGCTGGACGCGGCCAACATCTCCCTGTCCCTCCTGTCCGGGGCATCGGACGGACTGATGGTGGGGCCGGTGCTGTTGGGCATGTCCAAGCCGATCCATGTGCTGACCCCCACGGCCACGGCACGGGGGATCACCAACCTCACCGCCCTGGCGGTGACCCAGTGCGGCAACGGCCTGCCGGTCGATCCCGTCGACGGGGGCAGCGGAGCGCCGATCTCGAGCTTTGCCCCCCGCAAGACGTCCCGCGCGCGCTTCTGGCCCTTTTGACGGGATTGGAGTTGCCGGAAAAACGACCTGAAATTGAGCACGGTCCGGGCCGGGCCCAATATCATGTTCCTTCTATCGCCCAGGACCTGGCCGGGGCGCGGGATCGGGAAGGGACATCCACATCATGGACTTCGCAGCCTGGGGTGCGCCCCTGACGAAAGGCGATCTGGACCGGGCGCTCAAGCTGACCGGTTGTGAGGCCGCGGCGCTGTGGGCCCTGGTCACGGTCGAGACATCCGGCGTGGGTTTCCTGCCGGATCGTCGGGCGAGACTGCTGTTCGAGCGACACTATTTCAGTCGGCTGACGGGACGGCGGTACGACGCCTTCGACCCGGACGTCAGTGCGCCGACCCCGGGCGGCTACGGTCCCGGGGGCGGGCACCAGTATGACCGTCTGCAGGCCGCCATGGTCCTGGACCCGTCCGCTGCGCTGCGGAGTGCGTCCTGGGGCATAGGCCAGGTGATGGGCGCGGCCTTCGCGTCAGCCGGCTACGCCGATGTGGAGGCGATGGTGGCCGACTGCGTGGCCAGCGAGGGCGGGCAACTGCAGTGCCTCGCGCGGTTCCTCGTCAGCACAGGTCTCGCCGCTCCCCTGAGGGACCGGAACTGGACCCGCCTCGCCCGCGGCTACAACGGTCCGGACTATGCCGCGCGGCGCTATGACGAGCGGCTGGACGCCAGTCATCGACGTCTGGTCGACGACGGTCTGCCGGACCTGACGGTTCGCGCCGCACAGATCGGCCTGACCTATCAGGCGAGGCCGGTAAGCGTTGACGGACGCCTCGGGCCCGCCACCCAGGCGGCGCTGGGGGCGTTCCAGGCCCAGGCGGGGCTACCGGTGACCGGGACGCCCGATCGCCGAACCCTGGCGCAACTGCTCGCCCCGGCCGTGCCGCCCGCTCCTGCCGTCCGGTGATGGACCCAAAGTCTGAAGGGCGGAACACGCGGTTGTCAGGCTCCGGCCGTCGCTGAAAACCAAAGGGTTTGGCAACACAATTGAAGGACACTGTCTCTGCGTGGGGCCGCGAATGACTGACAGGCAACGATCAGATGTAATCAAGACCAGCGCGCTCACGGCGGGTGTGCATCTGGGGCTGATCTGTGTCCTGTCGTTCGTGGCGTTGCTGATCTTCCATACCTCAGGCCATGCCGCCCTCTTCTGGCCGGCCAACGGCGTGATCCTGGCGTTGCTCCTGCGGACCGGACCGCAGCGCCTCCTGCCGGTGCTGCTGCTGAGCTATGCAGCCAATACCGCCGGGGTCCTTGCAGGGGGCGCGGCCCCGGCGCATGCCTTCTTCGGCAGTGCCTGCAACGTCGGCGAGGCGGCGCTCGCATCGCTGGTGCTGAACCGGGTGATCGGTTCGGCTCCGGATCTGACCCGTTTCCGCGACCTGATGATCTTCGCGGCCCTCGCGGTGATGGTTCCGGTCGTGTCCGGCAGCGTCGCCACCGGCCTTCTGGTGGGTGTCGCGAGCCCGACGGCGGCGGACTTCCTGCGCGGGTGGTGGTTGGCCAACAGCCTTGGCCTGCTGATCGTGACCCCCGTTGCCATGACCGTGCGCCTGAGTGCGCCAGGGCCCGTCGCCAAGGTCCGCCCCGCCTGGATGATGCCCGCGGCCCTCGCTGCGGTTCTGGCAGTGGCCGCGACCGATGCCTTGATTCCGGTCGGAGCCATGTCCATCGGCGGATTGGCGGTCCTGGCCCTGGTGGGCGCCGAGTATGGCGGGGCGTTCGCCGCAGGGGCACTGCTCGTGGTGTCGTCGGCGGTCATCGCCGGAAACCTTGCGGGCGGGACCCTGGCCAATATTCCGGCCGTGCAGGCCTGGCTGGCCGCCCAGTCCCTGGTGATCCTGGCCCTGACGTCCCTGATGGCCGAGCAGCGCCGGCTGCAGGCCGAACTGGGCCGGCGCCTCCGGCAGTCCGAGGCCGAGCGCCTTGCCATTGCGGACTCGGACCGTCTGGCCCGTCTGGCCGGCGCGGTCGGCGAGATCGGCTACTGGCGGACGGACTTCACGACCGGTGAGACGATCTGGTCAGAGGCCATGCTGGGCATTCTCGGTTTGCCGATGGACGGATCCCGCGCACGGATGAATATCCTGACGGCCATCCAGACCTGTGTCGTCCAGGCGGACCAGTCGGAGATGTTCCGCCTCTCGGAAGCCCTTCGGAGGGATGGGGAGGCCTGGGCGACTCAGGTCCGTGTCATCCGGCAGTCCGATGGCGCATTCCGGCTTCTGTCCCTTCGCGGGGAACCCGAACGGTCGCCGGACGGCGCCGTGACGGGAGTCCTGTGCGTCGGCCGGGACATCACGGCAGAAGCCGACGCCCGCGCGGCCCTGGAGGAAAGCGAAGCACGATATCGGGTCCTGGCCGAGGCATCCCCCGATCTGGTCATCCGCTGTGATCTGGACTTCCGGCTGGAGTATGCGTCGCCGAAACTGGCCGACTACGGATACGAGGTGGAGGCCGTGATCGGCCAACCGATCCGGAACATGATCCACCCGGCGGACCGCACCAATGTGGAGAACCGGATCAGGGACGGGCTGGCCCGGGGTGGGATGGACCTGGCCGAGGACCGGACTCATCGCCTGCTGACCGCCTCGGGTGACACCGTGTGGGTTGAGTCGCGCCCGTCCATCATCCGCTCCGCCACCGGAGAGCCCGTGGCGATCCTGGCACAGGTGCGGGACGTGACGGGACAGCGGGCGCAGCGCAAGGCGCTCGAGGCCAGCGAACTGCGCTACCGGACCATCGCCGAGCGGGTGACGGACATCATCGCGGTGACCGGGGCCGACGGTGTCTTCCGATACCTGTCCCCGGCGATCGAAGGCGCTACCGGCTATCCGCCGGAGCTCCTGATCGGTCAGCTGTGGTCGGAGCACCTGCATCCGGATGACCAGGTGATCGTGACCCAAGGGTATCGCGCGCTGGCCCGCGGGGATGCAGATGCGGCCAAGGCGTTCCGCTACCGCGCCCGTCGCCGGGACGGCAGCTGGGTGTGGCTCGAGTCCCGCCCCGTTCCGCAGTGGACCGAGGACGGTCAGTCGGACGGCTTCATCGACGTGGTCCGCGACGTGAGCCGCAGCGTGGAACTGGAGACCGACCTGCGGGCGGCCAAGGAGGCGGCGGAGCGCGCGGCCCTCGCCAAGTCCGAGTTCCTGGCGAACATGAGCCACGAGATCCGCACGCCCCTCACCGCGGTGCTGGGCTTTGTCGGCGTCGTGTCGGACCGACAGGACCTGTCCCCTGACACGCGACTGGACCTCGAGCGCATCGACCATGCGGGGCGTACGCTCCTGTCCATCGTCAACGACATTCTCGAAGTGTCGAAGCTCGAAGCCGGGCAGGCGAAGATCGAGCCCGTGCCCTGCGACATCCGGCGACTGACCGCCGACCTCACCGACATGTTCGCGCCCCAGGCCGCGGCGCGGGACCTGTCCCTGACGCTCCATGTGGCCGATACGGTGCCGGAAGCGGTGCGGCTGGACGGGGATCGTGTCCGGCAGGTCGCGGTCAATCTGATCGGGAATGCCCTGAAGTTCACCGATACCGGAGCTGTCGGCGTGGAGGTGGCCTACGACCCCGCCGGGGAGCGACTGCGGGTGCGTGTCCGTGACACGGGTCCCGGGCTTGATGCGCTGCAGACGGCGGGCCTGTTCCAGCGGTTCGCTCAGGTGGACACCTCCGTCACCCGACGCCAGGGGGGAACCGGGCTGGGCCTGGCGATCTGTCGCGGTCTGGTCGAGGCGATGGGCGGGGAGATCGCCGTGGACAGTACGCCCGGCGCCGGAGCCTGCTTCCATTTCGAGATCCCGGCCCCGGGATGCACGCCCCTCGTTCGCGAGGCGATCGTCCAGCCGGATTTCACCGGTGTCAGCCTTCTGGTAGTGGACGACAACGCCTCAAACCGGGATCTGGCCGCGCGGATCTTCGTCAATCTGGGCTTCCGCGTCGACGTGGCGGCCAGCGGGCTGGAGGGGGTCGCCGCCTGCGCGCAAGCCAGCTACGATCTGATCCTGATGGACATCCGCATGCCCGAGGTGGACGGTCCCACCGCCGCCCGGATGATCCGCGAGGGGAACGGTACCAACAGCAGCTGCCCGATCCTGGCCTTCACCGCCGATGTGGATGCCGGTCTGGATCAGCGCTTTCCAGGGCGGTTCGATGGCATGGTCCGAAAGCCGATCGAACTGGCCCAGTTGATCGAGGAAGTGGCGGCCTGTCTGCCCGTGGTGCGGGGGGCGGTCCCGGCCACGACCCGATAGCCGCGATCCGAAACATTGCCGACAGTTAATGTGACGATGCTTGCCTTGATGGTGGAGGCATCCGTACTCTGCCATCCTTGGATGCAGGGCCGATCAGGCCTCGGGGAGAGACCACACATGCGCAGACTGACGGCCACCCTTCTCGCGGGCGCGATGATGATCGCCCCGGCCTTCGCTCCGTCCCTCGCCCATGCGGATACTCCAGCCAAGGCGTCCGAAGCGGCTCAGAAGAAGGCGGATGCCGACACCGTCGAGGTGAGTGCCGTCGAGACCGCCCATCCCGTGGCGCGGTCCATCCCGTTCCGCGGGACGACGCTGAACTACACGGTGACGCCGGGCACCCTGACGCTGCGCAATGACGAGGGCGTGGCCACGGCCAGCCTGTTCTATGTCGCCTACACGGTGAAGCCCGCGCCCGGCGCGCCGCCGCGACCGGTCAGCTTCCTCTACAATGGCGGCCCCGGCTCCTCGACCATGTGGCTGCACCTCGGCTCGTTCGGTCCGCTGAAGATCGCCATGGCCGGGCCGGACATCGTGCCCGCCGCGCCGGTGAAGCTGACGGCGAACCCTGACACCCTGCTCGACAAGACCGATCTGGTCTTCATCGATGCCCCGACCACGGGCCTGTCCCGGATGATCGGCAAGACCGAAGCCAAGACCGTGTTCGGTGTGGATGGCGACCTGGACGCCTTCTCCCGGGGCATCCAGCGGTACCTCAAGGTGTACAGCCGCTGGGACAGCCCGAAGTTCCTGATCGGTGAGAGCTACGGCACCCTGCGGTCGGCAGGTCTGGCGCATCTGCTGGCGGAAAAGGGCGTGCAACTGAACGGTGTGGCCCTGGTCTCCACCACCCTGAACATCGGCCTGTTGTTCCAGGCCAATGATCGCGGCTACGTGAACATGCTGCCGACGGAGGCGGCCACGGCCTGGTACCACAACCGGCTGACCAACCGGCCGGCCGACCTGGATGCCTTCCTGGCCGAGGTCCGGGCCTTTGCCGACGGCCCCTATGCGGCCGCTCTCGCCAAGGGCACAGGCCTTCCGGCGGCAGAGCGGGACGCGGTGGCAGCCAAGGCCGCGGCCTATACCGGCGTCTCCGCCAAGTTCCTGCTGAACAACAACCTCCGCCCCGACCCCGACCGCTTCCGCAAGGAACTGCTGCGGGGCGAGCGCAAGACCGTGGGCCGCCTCGATTCCCGCTTCCTTGGCCAGGACGCCGATGCGGGCGGGGAGGGGACGGAATACGACCCCACCGACACGGCCATGACCGGTGCCTGGGTCAGCACCATCAATGACTATCTGTTCCGTGACCTGGGCTATGAGACCAATCTCACCTACCGGCCGAACAACTACGCGGCCCAGGACGGCGAAGGCTGGAGCTGGAAGCACCGGATCGAGGGTCCGGGCGGACAGATCAGCGCCGACACCTCGGTGGACCTGGCCGCCGCGCTGCGCCGCAATCCCCGGCTGAAGCTGCTCAACATCGCCGGCTACTACGACATGGCCACGCCGTTCTTCGGGGCGGAGTACGACCTCAAGCACATGGCCGTGGACCCGGACCGGGCCGCCAATATCACCTATCGGTACTACCCGGCCGGGCACATGGTCTACATCGAGCCCAACTCCGCCCGCCAGCTGCGGCTGGATATCGAGGCCTGGATGGACACGGCGAAATAGTCCCACTGAACGAGAGGCACCGCATGCTCACGGTCATCCCCTCCGGTCAGGCCTGCGGTGCCACGGTCACCGGCCTCGACCTGTCCGGCCCGCTGTCAACGGACCTCGTCGCCGAGATCCGCGCCGCCTGGCTTGCGCATCACGTGCTGGCCTTCCCCGGCCAGAGCCTGGACGACGACGCCCTCGAGCGGTTCACCCTCGCCTTCGGCGGCTTCGGCGACGACCCGTTCATCGCGCCGGTCCCGGGGCGGCGGCACGTGATCGCCGTGCAGCGGCGGGCGGACGAGACCTCCCCCATCTTCGCGGAGAACTGGCACTCGGACTGGAGCTTCCAGGCTCGACCGCCCGCGGGCACGTGCCTCTACGGGATCACCATCCCCCCTGTGGGCGGCGACACCCTCTTCGCCAACCAGCACGCGGCGCTGGACGCCCTGCCGGATGCCCTGCGCCGAAGGATCGAGGGACGCCAGGCGATCCATTCGGCCCGGCTGCCCTATGCCCGCGATGGGGCCTATGGGGAGGCGGACAAGGCTCGGCGGTCCATGGATATCCGCCCCTCCGACGAGGCGCTGAAGACCGAGACCCACCCGCTGATCCAGGCGCACCCGGAGACCGGGCGGGAGGCGCTGTTCAGTTGCCTGGGCTACATTGTCGGCATCGAGGGCATGGATGAGGCCGAGGCTCGTCCGCTCCTGGTCGAGCTCTATCACTGGCAGGGGCAGGAGGCGTTCCAGTACCGGCATGTCTGGTCGCCGGGCATGCTGGTCATGTGGGACAATCGCTCGGTGCTGCATGCGGCCACGGGGGGCTATGACGGCCACGACCGGTTGCTGCACCGAACGACCATCGCCGCCTGGACGCCAGGGATGGCCTGACCATCACGGATGCTCCGGCCGTGCCGGTCAGCTGCCCAGGAACATCTGGCGGATACCGGCACGGAAGGCCTCGACCCCTGCCGACAGCCGCTGGCCATAGGTGGCCTTGGCATCGGCCCCGGCGACGAAGGTCACCTTCGGGCTCTCGTCGTGCACCGCTTCCCACACGACCTCGGCGATCTGCTCGGCCGTGGAGCCATTGGCCCGGCGCTCCGGATTGGAGAAGGCCGCCATGGTCCGGGTGATGCCCTCCATGTAGGCCGGGTGCGGTGTGAACACGAGGGATCGTGATGCGAAGTCCGTGCTGATGCCCCCCGGAGCGACCGTCTTGACCCGGATCCCGAAGGGTTCGAGTTCGAAGGCCAGGCTCTCGCTCCAGCCTTCCAGGCCCCATTTCGTGGCGTGGTAGACAGAGTTGAACGGGAAGGCGACCAACCCGCCGATGGAGGTGGTGGTCAGAATCACGCCCTTGCCCTGGGCCCGAAGCGCCGGAAGGAAGGCCTGGGTCACCCGCATGACCCCAAGCAGGTTGGTGTTCAGCTGCTGGACGAGCTGCGCGTCCGTCGCCCCTTCGAAGGCCCCGGCGAGGCCGTAACCGGCATTGTTGAACAGCACATCCACCGGCCCCAGCGCCAGCGCCGCTCTGGCCGCCTCGGCGATCTGCACCGGGTCGGTCACGTCCAGCGGCAAGAGCGTGATGCCCTTGACGGCGGCCAGCTCGGCTTCCTTGTCCGGGTTGCGCATGGTGGCGATGACGGTCCAGCCGCGGGCGGCAAACATCAGCGCGGTGGCCCGGCCGAGCCCCGTCGACGCGCCGGTGATAAAGATGGTCTGAGCCATGGTGTTGTCGTCTCCGTTCCCGTTTCCGGCAGCATGACAGCAAACCTCGCGGACCAGAAGCGTGCCCGCAATCTGGTGTCAGTGACGGGAGGCGGCTGGCGTCCGGGTGACCGGACGGCTATCTTCCGAGGCAACGATGCGCCGCCCGGGCGCGCACGGACCGCGGGACGCGGCAGGAGCTCGACACATGGCTGACACCCTCGACTACACGCCTCCGGCCGTCTGGGTCTGGAACAAGGAAAACGGTGGGCGCTTCGCCGCGATCAACCGGCCGATCTCCGGCGCGACCCATGAAAAGGAACTGCCGATCGGCAAGCATCCCTTCCAGCTCTATTCCCTGGGCACGCCCAACGGGGTGAAGGTCACGATCATGTTCGAGGAGCTGCTGGCCCTCGGTCACACCGGCGCGGAATACGACGCCTGGATGGTCGTCATCAGCAATGGCGATCAGTTCGGCAGCGGCTTTGTCGAGGTCAACCCCAACTCCAAGATCCCCGCCCTCATGGACCGCAGCGGCCCCACGCCGATCCGGATCTTCGAATCCGGTGCCATGCTCGTCTATCTGGCGGAGAAGTTCGGCGAATTCCTGCCGACGGATCCGGCCACCCGGGCGGAAACCCTGTCCTGGCTGTTCTGGCAGATGGGCAGTGCCCCCTTCCTCGGTGGCGGCTTCGGGCACTTCTATGCCTATGCGCCGGTGAAGATCGAATATGCCATCGACCGCTACGCCATGGAGGCCAAGCGCCAGATGCACGTGCTCGATACGCACCTTGCCAAGCACGAATACCTGGCCGGCGACACCTACACCATCGCCGACATGGCCGTGTTCCCCTGGTACGGGGCCATGGCCAAGGGCCTGCTGTACGGGGCGGCGGAATTCCTGGCGGTGCACGAATACACCCATGTCCGCCGCTGGGCCGACCAGATCAACCAGCGGCCGGCGGTGATCCGCGGCCGCAAGGTCAATGTGGGCTGGGGCGAACCGGCGAACCAGCTGCTGGAGCGTCACGACGCCAGTGATTTCGAGCTGCGCACCCAGGACAAGATCGGCGGCTGACGGCGCCGTCGCGGCGGGTCGATCGGGCCCGCCGCAACATCATGCTTGAGGCGGCCTGCGCGGGTCCGTAACCTGCGGGAAAACAAGCCTTGCAGGAAACGCCCCATGTCCCGTCGACCCTCACCGCGCGCCGCTGCGGTTGCGCTGGCCGTTCTGCTGTCCGCCCCGGCCTCCCAGAGGGCCGTGGCAGCGGACCAGCCGTGGATGGACCCCCACCGGTCGGCGGAGGAGCGGGCGCGTCTCGCCGATGCGGCCATGACCGATGCGGAGCGGATGAGCTGGCTGCACGGCCCGATGGCCATCCCCTTCGGACGCAGCGTCAAGCTGCCCAGGGACGTGCTGATCAGCGCCGGCTACTTCCCGCCGATCCCCCGGCTGGGCCTTCCCGAGTGGTACGAGACCGATGCCAGCCTCGGGGTCGCCAACCCGGCCGACCTGCGCAAGGGCGAGCGGTCCACGATCCTGCCGTCGGGCCTCGCCACGGCGGCCAGCTTCAACCCCGAGGTCGCCCATGCCAATGGCGCCATGGTCGGGGCGGAGGCCTGGGCCAAGGGCTTCAGCGTGCTTCTGGGGGGCGGCGTGAACCTGACGCGGGAGCCACGGAACGGTCGCAACTTCGAATATCTGGGGGAGGACCCCCTGCTGGCCGGCGTGCTGGACGCAGAGGCCGTCCGCGGGACCCAGAGCCAGCACGTGGTCTCCACCGTGAAGCACTTTGCCCTCAATGATCAGGAGACCCAGCGCCACACGGTCAACGCGGTCATCGACGAGGCGGGCCTGCGGGAATCGGACCTGCTGGCCTTCGAGATCGCCATCGAGCGCGGCCAGCCGGGCTCGATCATGTGCAGCTATAACTATGTGAACGGTCAGCCGGCCTGCGGCTCGGACTTCCTGCTCAACCGGGTTCTGAAGCAGGACTGGGGCTACAGGGGCTGGGTGATGTCCGACTGGGGGGCTGTCCATGGTGTCAGGGACGTGACCAACGGCCTCGATCAGGAGAGCGGCGAGCAGATCGACAAGGAGACCTATTTCCTCAAGCTGCCGGACGAGGTGGCCGCCGGGCGCATCCCTGCGACCCGGTTGTCCGACATGAGCCGCCGCATCCTCACCGGCCTGTTCGCCGCGGGTGCCATCGACCATCCGGCGAAGCGGGGCACGGAGATCGACTTCGCCGCCCACGCGGAGGTGGCCCGCCGGGCCGAGGCCGAGGGGCTGGTGCTCCTGAAGAACCGCGGCGACCTTCTGCCCCTGACCGCCCGGGCCAAGCGGGTGCTGGTGGTGGGCGGCTATGCCAACCGCGGCGTGCTGAGCGGTGCGGGCTCGGCCCAGGTGCTGGGCGTCGGCGGGCCTGCGGTGTCCTTGCCAGTGAATGCGGAGAACGAGGCCAGCAGCTTCGGCAAGGTGATCTATCAGGCCGGTGCCCCCACCGTGGCCCTGAAGCAGGCAGCCCCGGGGCCGGTGGAGATCCTCTATGACGGCGGGGAATATCCGGCCCAGGCCGCCGCCGCCGCCCGCCGCGCCGATGTGGTGATCATCTTCGCCACCCGCTGGGAGGCTGAGGGGGCGGACGTGCCGGACCTGACCCTGCCCAACGGCCAGGACGCCATGATCGCTGCCGTGGCGGCCGCCAATCCCGACACCATCGTCGTGCTCGAGACCGGCGGGCCGGTGGCCATGCCCTGGCTCGACAAGGTCGGCGCGGTGATGGAGGCCTGGTATCCCGGCCAGAAGGGCGCCGAGGTGATTGCCGACGTGATCTGGGGCAAGGTGAACCCCTCCGGCCGTCTGCCGATCACCTTCCCCGCCAGCCTGGCGCAGCTGCCCCGTCCGGCCATTCCGGGGGCCGACCTGCCGGAGCACAGCGCCGTCGACGC
>CAIQUG010000155.1 GCA_903874895.1 uncultured Caulobacterales bacterium
CCTCCGCCGTTGGGCTACCAGCCTCCTGTTCGCGCAGAACGCCGATGATCTGCGCCTCGTTGAACCTGCTCTTTTTCACGTCCGTCTCCTTCGGATGACGGACTCTCACTCAAAACGCGGGATCAGGAAGGGGGCAGGTCAGCCCCTACCTCTTCTTCTGGCAGGCAGAGGAAGAAGTCGAGGAGGTGAAGGAGCGCGACGGTGCCAAGCCTCTGGAGCGCTCCCCCGGGGCCGCCCCCGTCGAGTTCAGTCGGATCCGCTGGGACACCTATCTCGGAATGGCGCTCTCGAACCTGGTAGCCCTGTTCATCATCGTCACCTGCGCCGCCACACTCAACGCGCATGGCGTCCGGGATATTCAGACGTCCGCTCAAGCCGCTCTGGCGCTCAAGCCTATCGCGGGACCGGCCGTGTTTGTCGTGTTCGCGCTCGGGGTCGTGGGGACCGGCCTACTGGCGGTCCCCGTCCTTGCAGGATCGGCGACCTTTGCAGTCGGCGAGGGCATGAGGTGGCACGTGGGACTGGCCCGGAAATTTCAGCGGGCGAAAGCCTTCTACGGCGTGATTGTCGCCGCCATCGTGGTGGGTGCCGCGCTCAACTTTACCCCCATCGATCCGATCAAGGCGTTGTTCTGGACCGCCGTGATCAATGGTGTGGTGGCCGTGCCGGTCATGGCCATGATGATGTTGCTGTCGAGCAAGACATCGGCAATGGGCGAATTCACCCTGCCGCCCATTCTCAAGGTCGTCGGCTGGATCGCCACAGCGGTCATGGCGATAGCTGTCATCGGAATGTGCGCGACGGTCGGTCAGGGGGGGTAGGCGATGATCTCTGCGACAGCCTCACGCAGGCGGCCCAGGCGAATGACCGCTCCGGCTCGCGTCAGAACCAGAGCGCCGCGCCCGCACGCAGCCCTCGCGGCGGTAATGAACAGGCGCCCCGGAAGAGGACGGCGTGACACAGCGGGATGAGGGAACTCGTCCGCCGCGCGTGCGCCCCCCTCCGGACCGGCAAAAATCTGCCCTGGAGGGTCAGAACAGAGCGGCCGCCTTCTGCAAGGCGATGAACAGGCCGATGGCGAAGGGCAGCCCCACCGCGGCCCAGGCAAGGGCGGTCGCCACGCCAAACGAGCCCCGGGCCGCCGTCTCTGCATCTACGGAGGCGTCTTCATGCTGGAGGGCCCGTTCGCGGGCCACCGCCGCCTCGCTCATGAAATGCCTCTCGGCCATGGGACGAATGAGCAGGTTGCAGATCAGGCCGACCAGGAGGAGGCCGGCCATGATGTAGAGGGTTCGGTCGTAGACGAGCGCCTTTGCGACACCCTGATCCAGCTGGAACTGGCGGAGGCCCGCAATCAGCGCCGGTCCTGCGACGCCAGCCACCGACCAGGCCGTCAGCACCCGCCCATGGATGGCTCCGACGAACTGGGTGCCGAACAGGTCGGCGAGATAGGCCGGCAGGGTCGCGAACCCTCCGCCGTACATGCTGATGATGATGCAGACCGTTGCGACGAACAGGGCCGTCAGCCC
>CAIQUG010000156.1 GCA_903874895.1 uncultured Caulobacterales bacterium
GCTGATTAATCTTAACAAGATCAAGTACGCGCATGCTCGATCCGGTATCATTTATCTTGTCGAGCTTGCGTATTCCCCGATCGATCACGGCATATCCTTCCCTTGTTGCGATCAGCAATAGTCATGTGCAGTAAATAGAACGTGACTGTTCCTTTGATATTTGACGCCGTGGCCCGCGCGCCCCCTCAGCGGCCGCGGGACTCATCCGGGACTGCGCGCAGGTCGGGTTCGCGATCCGGACCGGGAGGATGTAGGGTGGGGCGGCCGATGACCGACGCCGCCCCCCAGATCGCACCTCTGATCTCCCCCCTGCTGCCCCCCCGCTTCCAGGACTGGTTCTCCCGTCGCGGCTGGACGCCCCGGGGGCACCAGCTGGACATGATCGCCGCAGCGCAGGCCGGGCAGGACGCCCTGCTGATCGCGCCGACGGGCGGGGGCAAGACGCTGGCGGGCTTCCTGCCGAGCCTGATCGACCTGTCGCAGCGGGGGCCGAGGAACGACGGCAAGCGGCTGCACACCCTCTACATCTCGCCTCTCAAGGCCCTGGCGGTGGACGTGCACCGCAACCTCCTGTCGCCGATCCTCGAGCTCGGCCTGCCGATCACCGCCGAGACCCGGTCGGGTGACACCAACGAGGCCAAGAAGCGCCGCCAGCGGATCACCCCGCCGGACATCTTGATCACCACGCCGGAACAGTTGGCCCTGTTCTGCGCCTGGGAAGGGGCGGCGGACTATTTCAGCGGCCTCGACACGGTGATCCTGGACGAGATCCACGTGCTGCACGGCTCCAAGCGCGGCGATCTCTTGAGCCTGGGTCTGGCGCGGCTGCAGGTTCTGAGCCCGCATCTGCGGCGGGTGGGGCTGTCGGCCACGGTTTCGGACGCCCCGGCCCTGGCGGACTGGCTCAGCCCCCCGGACCGGGGTCGCCCCCCCGCCCGGATCGTTCGCGGCACCCCGGGCGCGGCCCCGGTGGTGGACGTGCTGCTCTCCCAGAACCGGGTGCCCTGGTCCGGTTTCACCGCCCGCCACGCCATGCCGGAAGTCTATGATGCGATCAGGGGCGCGCGCACGACCCTCGTCTTCGTCAACACCCGCTTCCAGGCGGAGATCGCCTTCCAGACCCTGTGGGAGCTGAACGAGGACAACCTGCCCATCGCCCTGCACCACGGCAGCCTCGCCGCCGAGCAGCGCCGCAAGGTGGAGGCGGCCATGGCCCGGGACGAACTGCGGGCAGTGGTCTGCACCTCCACCCTCGACCTGGGCATCGACTGGGGCAGCGTCGATCTCGTGATCCAGCTGGCGGCTCCCAAGGGCTCGGCCCGCCTGATCCAGCGGATCGGCCGGGCCAATCACCGGATGGACGAGGCCAGTCGCGCCCTGCTGGTCCCCGCCCACCGCTTCGAGGTGCTGGAGTGCCAGGCCGCCCGGGAAGCGGTGGCCGAGAACGACCTGGACGTGGACCCGCCCCGGGACGGGTCCCTGGACATCCTGGCCCAGCACATCATGGGCTGCGCCTGCTCCGCCCCCTTCCGGGCCGCGGATCTGTTCGCCGAGGTGCGTGGCGCCGGGCCCTATGCGGACCTCAGCCGGGCCGATTTCGACCGGGTGCTCGATTTCGTGGCCACCGGCGGCTACGCCCTGGCCGCCTATGACCGCTTCCACCGGATCGTGCAGGACCGGGACGGGTTCTGGAGGGCGCGAACGGCGGAGATCGTCCAGCGCCATCGGATGAACGTGGGCTCCATCATCGAGATCCCCATGCTCAGCGTGCGGGTCGGGTCGTCCCGGGGCGGCCGCTGGCTGGCGGGCCGCAAGGTGGGGGAGATGGAGGAGAGCTTCCTCGAGATGCTCACCCCCGGCGACACCTTCCTGTTCGCGGGCCAGGTCTGGACCTTCCACACGGTGGACGGGATGAACGCCATCGTCACCCCGGCCCCGGCGGGGGCGGAGGCCAAGACCCCCAGCTGGGGCGGGTCGAAGTTCGCCCTGTCCACCTATCTGGCCCGTCGGGTGCGGCGGATGATCGCCGACCGCAGCCGATGGCCCGCCCTGCCGGACGATGTGCGGGAATGGCTGGCCATCCAGGACCGGCGCAGCCACATCCCCGCCGAGGACGAGATGCTGGTGGAGACCTTCCAGCGGGGGGATCGCCACTATCTGGTGGCCTATCCCTTCGACGGCCGGGTCTGCCACGCCACCCTGTGCCAGCTCCTGGCCCGCCGGCTGGAGCGGGCGGGACGCCAGCCCCTGGGCTTTGTCGCCAATGACTATGCCCTGGCCGTCTGGGCCCGGCAGCCGCTGGACGACCTCGACCTTGATGCCGTGTTCGAGCAGGACATGCTGGGCGACGACCTCGAGGCCTGGCTGGATGACAGCTTCATGATGAAGCGCACCTTCCGACAGTGCGCCCTTCTGTCCGGCCTGATCGAGCGGCGGCATCCGGGCCAGGAGAAGTCCGGGCGGCAGGTCACCTTCTCCACCGACCTGATCTACGACACCCTGCGCCGTCACCAGCCGGACCACCTGCTGCTGGACTGCACCCGGCGGGAGGCCATGGCCGGCCTGATCGATGTCCAGCGCCTGGCCCGATTGCTGGCCCGGGTGCGGGGGCGGATCGTCCAGCGGCGGCTGCCGCGGGTCTCCCCCTTTGCCGTGCCGGTGCTGCTGGAAATCGGCCGGGAGGCCGTGGCGGGGATGGCGCAGGAGGCGATTCTGGCGGACAACGCCCAGGATCTGATCCACGAGGCGATGGAGCTGGACGACCTGATGCAGGGGCTGACCCCATGACCGTGCCTGGGCAACGGGCGGCACCGGGCCCCGCCCTCGCCGTGTCCCCGTGCGGGGCCCTGTGGGTGCGGGTGAACGGCCGCCCGGTGCAGCTGCGGGTCTCCGGGGCGATGTGGCTGGAAGCGGAACGCACCCTGGTGGCGGCCGACCTCCACCTGGAGAAGGGCTCCTCCTACGCGGCCCGGGGCCAGCTGCTGCCCCCCTATGACACCCCTGCCACCCTGGCCCGGCTGGAGGCGGAGGTCCGGACGCTGTCTCCCCGCCGGATCGTGCTGCTGGGGGACAGCTTCCACGACGCCCGGGGGGCAGACCGGATGCTGCCCCGCGACCATGCGAGGATCGCGGCCCTCGCCCAGGTGGCGGAGCTGGTCTGGATCGTCGGAAATCACGACGCGGACGGGCTGGACGACCTCCCGGGCCGCCGCGCGGCGGACTGGCAGGCCGAAGGTCTCGTTCTGCGGCACGAGCCGACACCGGGCCTCGCCCCGGGCGATGTGGCCGGGCACCTGCATCCGTGCGCCAAGGTGGTGGCGGTCCGGCGGGGGGTGCGGCGGCGCTGCTTTGCCACGGACGGGGCGCGGCTGATCCTGCCGGCCTTCGGGGCCTATGCCGGGGGACTGAACCTGCTGGACGCGGCCTATGACGGTCTTTTCCAGAGCCCGCCCGTGGCCTGTGCCCTGGGGGCCGACCGGGTGCATCCGCTGCCCTTCGCCCGTCTGCGTCCCGACTGATCGGGCGCGCGCCACAGGACGCCGGCTACCGGACCTTCTGCGGCAGCATGTCCCAGGGCTTCTGGGCGCTGGAGGGTGCGCGGCGGTGGGTCAGGTCGGGGATCCATACCGTGCGGCCGCAGATGCGCAGCTTGGGGTCCCACCAGTTGTGCGCCGCCTCGCAGTCCCGGCCGGGGGCCAGCCACAGGCGGTCATAGGCGATCGCCCCCGCCGCGAGGACGAAGAAGGCAAGGATCAGGAACAGCTTCACGCGGCCAAGATAATCGGACATGGCCGTCTTATGCCGTCCTGCAATCGGCTCTGCAAGGCATGGCGCCGCTACGGTAAGTCGCGTGGCCTCTTGACTGCGCGGTCCGGCTCGCGTTTGAGAGGGCGCGAAGCGTCCGGCCCCGGGCGTTTTGCTCATGGACGGGCGGCGCACCGGTTGAACGCGCCACGGCGGGGACTGACCTCCCGGCCCACCCGTCCCCACAGATTCGCTTAAGGACAAAAACAGCCATGAAGGTTCTGGTCCCGGTCAAGCGGGTCATCGACTACAACGTCAAGGTCCGGGTGAAGCCCGACCAGACAGGCGTGGACCTCGCCAACGTCAAGATGTCGATGAACCCCTTCGATGAAATCGGCACGGAAGAAGCCGTGCGCCTGAAGGAAAAGGGTGTCGCCACCGAAGTGGTGGTGGTGTCCATCGGTCCCGCCCAGGCGCAGGAAACCCTGCGGACGGCGCTGGCCATGGGGGCCGACCGCGGCATCCTGATCCAGACCGACGCCGACCTCGAGCCCCTGGCCGTGGCCAAGCTCCTGAAGGCCGTCATCGCCGAGGAGCAGCCCGGCGTCGTGGTCATGGGCAAGCAGGCCATCGACGGCGACAACAACGCCGTGGGCCAGATGCTGGCCGCCCTGCTGGACTGGCCGCAGGCGACCTTCGCCTCGAAGATCGAGATTGCCGGCCAGACCGCCTCGGTCACCCGGGAAGTGGACGGCGGCCTGCAGACCCTGTCGGTCGCCCTGCCGGCGGTGATCACCGCCGACCTGCGCCTGAACGAGCCGCGCTACGCCTCCCTGCCCAACATCATGAAGGCGAAGAAGAAGCCGATCGACATCAAGTCGACGGCCGACTACGGCGTCGACGTGGCCAATCGCCTCACGGTGGTGAAGGTCACCGAGCCGCCGAAGCGCCAGGGCGGCGCCAAGGTCGCCGACGTGGCTGAACTTGTGTCCAAGCTGAAGAACGAAGCGGGGGTCATCTGATGGCTGTTCTCGTCATTGCAGACCACGACGGCACCGCCGTTCGTGAAACCACCGGCAAGACCGTCGCCGCCGCGAAGCTGATCTCCGGCGACGTGGACGTGCTGGTGATGGGGACCGGTGTCGCCGGGGCCGCCGCCTCTGCCGCCGCCATTGCCGGCGTGCGCAAGGTTCTGACCGCCGAGAGCCCGTCTCTCGGCCAGGGCCTGGCGGAAGCCGTCACCGATCTGGTGGTGTCGCTGGCCGGAGGCTACGACGCGATCCTCACGCCGGCCACCTCGGCGGGCAAGAACTTCGCGCCGCGCATCGCCGCCAAGCTGGACGTCGCCCAGGTCACCGACGTGATCGAGGTGGTGGACCCCAAGACCTTCGTTCGCCCGATCTATGCCGGCAACGCGCTGGAAACGGTGAAGTCCTCCGACGGCAAACTGGTCATCACGGTCCGCGCCACCGCCTTCAAGGGCGCGGGCGAGGGTGGCTCGGCCGGCATCGAGGCGGTCTCCGTCCCCGGTGCCTCCGGTCCGGCGGCGCAGTTCGTTTCCGAGGAAGTGGTCAAGTCCGACCGTCCGGAACTGGCGGGTGCCAAGATCGTCGTGTCCGGCGGTCGTGCGCTCGGTTCGGCGGAAGAGTTCGCCAAGGTGATCGAGCCCCTGGCCGACAAGCTCGGTGCCGCCGTCGGCGCCAGCCGCGCCGCGGTGGATGCGGGCTATGCGCCGAACGACTACCAGGTCGGCCAGACCGGCAAGGTGGTCGCTCCGGACCTCTATGTCGCCGTCGGCATCTCCGGTGCCATCCAGCATCTGGCGGGGATGAAGGACTCCAAGATCATCGTCGCCATCAACAAGGACGCGGATGCGCCGATCTTCCAGGTGGCCGACTACGGCCTCGTGGCGGACTACAAGGTCGCCGTGCCCGAGCTAATGGAAGAGCTGACCAAGATCGGCAAGTAGGTCCTGCGGGCCAGGTTCGGCCGGACAGGATCGGCAAGCAGGGGCCCCCGGGTCCCGGCTTCCTCCTTCCACGGATTGATGACGAGACCAAGACCCCTGGGCGATCTGCCCGGGGGTCTTTTGGTTTGCAGTGCAATATCCGGGGGTAACGCTGCCGCCAATACGTCAGACGTTTTGGTACGGCATAGTATAAAATTAAAATTCTCATCTATTTCTGAATGATTATTTCAAGCGTCCGCATTTTTCCGCATGGCTGTTGAGAAAATCCACGGCGCCTTCCGGATTTGTCCACACGAAAATCTGAACCGTGCCCGTCAGAATAATTGGGAAATATTGGCAAAGTGCGCTACAGTGAGGGCCCTCCGCAGTCTTAAGCGCTTGATCATACGAGGCTTCCCTCCGTGCCCGATTCCATCGACGCTGTCTTTGCCGGTCCTGAACGCGCCTTTGCCGGCGTGGCGACCCTGGGCGTGCCGTCGGACGGTCCCGTCGACGCGGTCGTCGCCGTGCCGGACCGGGTGTCCGATCCCGTTCGGGAGGGGCTGGAACGGGACCTGATGCAGTGTGCCACGGCCCTGACCAACGACACCGCCGTGGCCCGGATCGTCACCGACCTGGCCCTGGCCCGGATGGACCAGGACGCCGCTGACCAGCAGTCCTCCGGTCTGGGGGCCGAGCCGCCGGGACAGGTGACCCTGTTCCGCATGGTCCGGCAGGCCTACCATTCCATCGAGCGGACCCGCGTCCGCCGGGCGCCCCGCCCGTCCGCCGGCGTGGCCCAGGCCTGATGGAACACCGGATCGGACATTTTGAACTGGTGCGCTGGCAAGGCTCGAAGAGCCGCCGGCTGAAGCCCAAGGTCAGCGTCTGGGGCATGGTCCTCATCGCCTGCGGCCTCGTGGGCCTGGTGCTGATGGGCGCCCAGGGGCTGGGCTGGATCCGCCTGACGGGGGCCTCCGTGTTCGCCCCCGGCGGCTTCATCCTGCTTGCCGCCACGGGCCCGCTGATGGCTTTCTTCCGCGCCGCCCTGGTGTGGCTGCTGGGCTAGGGATCTCTGCGCCCGCCTCGGGACGGCAAAGGTTGGACGGCGCGAGTCATGGTGAGGCGTGCGGGACACGCGTCGCGAACCCCGCGATCCGCCCGCTTTGCGCTTGTCTCGCGGAGCACCTATCTATCGACCACACTGAACCGGGGTCTCACGACATGACACATCTTCGCACCGCCGCCGCCGGGGCGCTGGCGCTCGGTCTTCTCCTGTCGGGGGTCGCCGCGGCGGAGCCCGCCTTCATCACCGCGGCCCTGGCCGACAAGTCGCGGCCGCAGAAGGCCCTGGATCTGGACGCCACCCGCCATCCGGGCGAGGTCCTGGCCTTTGCCGGGATCCGGCCCGGAGACAAGGTCGCCGACCTGATGCCCGGCGCGGGTTACTACACGGTCCTGTTCAGCGACATTGTCGGGGCAAACGGCCATGTCTATGCGGTGGTGCCCACCGAGATCCTGAAGTTCGGCCCCCGGGCGACCGAAGGCGTGACGGCCCTGCAGGCCGACCACAAGAACGTGTCCCTGGTCTCGCCGCCGATCAACGCCTTCGCCGTGGCCGAGAAGCTGGACATGGTCTGGACGTCCTGGAACTACCACGATTTCCACGACAGCTTCATGGGGCCGGCGGACCTTCCCAAGGTCAACAAGGCCATCTTCGACGCCCTGAAGCCGGGCGGGGTCTATGTGATCCTGGACCACGCCGCCCAGGCCGGGTCGACCGTGCGGGACACCAACACCCTGCATCGGATCGACATCGAGACCGTGAAGGCCGAGGTGACCGCCGCCGGCTTCGTGCTGGACGGCACCTCCGCGGCCCTCGCCAATCCCGACGACGCCCACAGCCTGAACGTGTTCGACGGCAAGATCCGCGGTCACACGGACACCTTCATCCTGAAATTCCGCAAGCCGAAGGGGTGAGGGCGGCAAAGCCCCTCTCGAAGGACGCAATCCTGCCATCCCCGGTCCCGCTTGCTTGACGCCTGCACCCACTGCGCGGATAAGCGGGACCAATCCGGCGCGGGCCTGCCCGCTGACCGCCGCCCACCTGCCAGAGCCGAGCCGACTTCCTGATGGACAACGAGAATTCGCGCAACACGATCACTTTCGCCGTGATCGCCATGCTGATGCTGCTGGCCTACAACCTGTTCGTGCTCCAGCCCGCCGAGAAGAAGCGGGCCGCGGACCTGGCGCACCAGAAGCTGGTGGCGACCCAGCAGGCGGCGCTTCCCTCGGCCCCGGCGCTGCATGTGACCAGTCGCAGCGAGGCCCTGTCCCAGAGCGCCCGGGTCCAGGTGAACGGCCCGGCCCTGACCGGCTCCATCGCCCTGCGCGGCGCGCGGATCGACGACCTCTTTCTGGCCCAGTACCCTGTCAGCCTCACCAAGGGTGCGGCCAAGGTGGAGCTGTTCCGACCGGAAGGCGTGCCTCAGGCCTATTTCGCCGAATTCGGCTGGGCCGGAGCGGCGGGCGTGCCCAATGCCACCACCCTGTGGACCCAGACCGGCGGCGACGTGCTGGCCCCGGGCCATCCGGTGATCCTGACCTACGACAACGGCCAGGGGCTGGTGTTCACCCGGACCATCGCGCTCGACGAGCACTTCATGTTCACCCTCACCGACCAGGTGGCCAATCGTGGCCCGGCTCCGGTGACGCTGGCTGCCTACGGCTCGGTTCAGCACCAGGGCAAGCCGGTCCTGACCCCCAACATCCTGATCCACGAAGGCGGCGTCGGCGCGCTGGGCGAGAAGCATGAGCTGCGCCTGCAGGCTTTCAAGGACTGGAAGGACAAGGGTGACACCTCCATCCAGGATACGGGCGGCTGGGTCGGCCTGACCGACAAGTACTGGCTGGCGGCGGTGATTCCCGACCAGTCGCATGCGGTGAAGGGGGGCTTCCGCGTCTCCACGGTGAACGGCATCGATGTCTACGAGGCGAACTTCGTCGGCCAGCCCCACATCATCGCGCCGGGGGGCGGCGCGGTGGAGACCCGGCGCCTGTTCGCCGGTGCCAAGCGGGTGGACCTGCTGCAGGCCTACGAGCGGGACCTGAACATCCCCAACCTGGACAATGCCGTGGACTGGGGGAACCTGTGGTTCATCACCCGCCCGGTGTTCTGGCTGCTCTCCACCTTCCACGGCCTGACCGGCAACTGGGGCGTGGCCATCCTGCTGATGACCCTGGTGGTGAAGATCCTGCTGTTCCCCCTGGCCAAGCGCGGTTTCGACTCGGCCTCGAAGATGAAGCAGCTGCAGCCCAAGCTGGAGGAGATCCGCAAGAAGAACGAGAAGGATCCCGCCAAGGCCCAGCAGGAGACCATGGCCCTCTATCAGGCCGAGAAGGTCAACCCCCTGGCCGGATGTCTGCCGATCCTGGTGCAGATCCCCATCCTCTACGCCCTGTCCAAGGTGTTGTGGGTGTCATCGGAAATGCGCCAGGCCCCGTTCTTCGGCTGGATCCATGACCTGTCGGCCCGGGACGATTCCAGCTTCGTGAACCTGTTCGGCCTGATTCCCTGGGATCCGGGCGCGACCCCGCTGATCGGCGGCATTCTGGGCGGTGTGCTGCACATCGGCGTCTGGCCGCTCATGTACGGCTTCACCCAGTGGCTTTCGACCTCCATGAGCCCTCCGGCCAGCCAGGACCCCAGCCAGAAGATCGTCTACCAGCTGATGCCGGTGGTGTTCACGGTGATGATGGCCCAGACCCCGTCCGGCCTGCTGATCTACTGGGCCTGGAGCGGCACCCTGACCATCGTGCAGCAGTATGTGATCATGCACCGGGCCGGGGTGGACAACCCCATCGACGGCGCCATCGCCCGCCTCACCGGTGGCCGGGGCAAGGCCGTCCGGAAGGCAGCCTGACGGACTCTGATTCCCGATCCTGGCGAGTCGATTCCCCCCACGGTTGTTGACGCAGGAACGTCGCTTGACAATGGGTCGGCGGGCGATGACAAGGGTCACAGGGAAAATGGTTAACGTCACCGGATGGGGTCGGAATCTATGGCGGGGGCCAGCTTAGACGACGACGGGAGTGGTGGGCGCAGGGGTGCCCTGGGCCCGATTTTGCGGACGATCCTGATCGGGGTCGCTGTCATCTTCCTTGTGATCCTGCTCACCACCATCTGTCTGCCGCCGCCGTCCTCGTCCACGGCCGGAACCGGTGGCTTCTGCCCCCGTCCCGCCCAGGCCTTCGTGGCCGTGCCGCAGTTCAACCAGCAGGCCGTCGAAGTGCACGCCCTGCGCCGTCACGCCTTCCGCAACGACTTCTTTGCCCAGCTTGAGCTTGCCCGTCGCTACGAGGCCTCGCGGGTGAACGACAAGAAGCTGGATGATCCGGTGGAGGCCGCGACCTGGTACGCGCTGGCCCTGTCCAATGCCTCGGGCTTCGAGCCGGTGGGCGGGTCCTCCGGTGCCCGGGTGGGGGGCAACGGGCGTGCCGCGCAGCATTATGACGACTGCCGCGCCAATGAGCGCCGGGACGCCTATCGCCACCTGGACAACCTGCTCGCCCGGATGTCCACCGAAGAGCGGGACAAGGTGCGGCGCCGGTCGATCTATGTTCTCTCCACCGAAGGGGCCGAGGGCTTCCGGACCCTGGCCCGCCTTCATGACGCCGCCTACGGTCCCTATGGCGAGCCGGCGGACAACCGCGAGGCCCGCTGGTCCCTGGGCCGCGAAGGTGCCGGCACGGCGGTGAACCTGTTCCAGCGCAACGATGTGGACGCGTATCTGTACAACTACCTCGCGGCCCAGACCGGCGACGTGGGTGCCTATGTCCTGCTGAAGGACTTCGGCCGGACCTTGCAGGAATACGAGCGCGCAGCGCCGGACCGCGGCGGCTTCGCCAACATGGTGGAGTCCAAGGCCAACCGCTGGATCCCGCCCTATGAGTTCTATCCGCCCGAGGCACCGGACACGGGTGTCCCCCTGTCGGATGAGAGCGAGCCCAACTCCGACCCGGCGGAGGCGGCGCTCCTGCGCATCAGCCGCCTGCCCTATGCGGAGCTGAGCAACGCCCTGAGCTATCTTCGCCTCCTCGACCATACGGTGGCCAAGGATACCGAGACCCCGACGTCGGCCATCGAGTCGTTCCAGGCCATGCTGGGTCAGGAAAAGACCGGTGTGCTGTCGCCCCTGCAGAAGGTGCGGCTGGTCCAGTACGCCGCCGTCAGCGGTTCGCCCAAGGCCCAGCTGGCCCTGGCGGTGATGTACTCCGAAGGGGTGGGCGTGCCCGTGGACTACGCCCGCGCCTATCACTGGTACGAGACCGCGGACAAGCAGGGCTCGCCGGAGGCCAAGTACGCCATGTCCACCTTCTTCTCCCTCGGGATGGAAGGCGTCGCCGACCAGGACAAGGCCAAGGCCGTGGCCTACCAGATCGACGCTGCCCTGTCCGGCTTCGGACCGTCGGCAGATCGCCTTCAGGGCATACTCCAGCGCATGGGTCACTCCCGTGCGAAGGCGGAAAGGGACGCACAGTGAGCCGCTCGATCACTTCCCATTTGACGGCCACCGGCGCGCTGCTGACCGTCGCCGTGCTGGCGGTCCCGCTGTTCGGTGCCGGGGTCGCTCAGGCCCGGACGGAGGATCCCTCCACCGCGGCGCAGACTGACCAGATGCTGCGTCCGCATTTCGACTTCCTCGGCCAGCGCCGGCGGGCCCCCGGGCCGGGGGGACGTCCCGGGCTGAAGCCGCCCAAGCTGGAAGACAGCGTGCTGGTGGACTGCTCCCGGCGCGAGAGCGTCCAGGTGGCTCTGGATCATGTCCGCGACCACGGGGTTCTGAATGTCCGCGGCACCTGCGTGATGGCGAGTCCGCTGGTGCTGTATTTCCCGGTCAAGATCGTCGGCGAGGCCCAGTCGCCCTTCGACGGCGTCAGCGGTGGGGAGGCCACCCTGGTCGGTCCCGCCGGGGCCCCCAGCGTCTTTGTCGAAGCCGGCGTCACGGACGTGACCCTGCAGGACCTGACCCTCAAGGCCGACCAGTCGGGCCGCTACAGCGGCATCATCCTCGGTGACCGGGCGGAGTTGCGGATCGGCCGGACCAAGATCGACTATATCGGCCAGAAGTCCGCCATCGAGGCCGGCACCGGCCAGCTGATGATCGCCGACAGCGTGATCAATGCCATGAACTACGACCCCGCCGTGGTCGCGGACGGGACGCGCCTGTCGATCCTGCGCACCATCCTGCGCACGGGGTCGGTGGGTCTGGTGGTGACGCCGGGCGACGGTGGTCTGGTGGATCTCGACTATGTGTCCGTCTGGTCCAACAGTTCCACGGACGACCTGACCAACCAGCCGGAGACCGGGATCGTGGTCCGCGGCGCCGGGACCTTCTTCAAGGGGGACCAGAACACCCTGTCTACGGGCCAGCGTCCGCCCAACTTCGTGCTGCGGCACGCCGATATCTTCGGCTACAAGGTCGGCGTCGAAATCCAGCGCGGCATTGTCGGGGCCGACATCTCCACCACCCGGATCCGTCATGCCGTCTATGGCGTCCTGTCGTCGGCGGACAACCTGCGCTTCTATGATGGCGCGGTTTCCGCGGCCCATACGGGCGTGCAGGTGAACCGCGGCCATGCGGACATCGAGCGCAATGCCTTCCTGTTCGGCGGTCCACCCAGCCGGCCCTTCGAATATGCCGGACCCACGGGCAATGCCGACCATCCCGCCGCGGCGGAAATGATCGTCGAGTACAATCGCATCTACTCCAAGGCCGGGTGCCGGGAATGGGCGGACCTGCATCCCTGGTGTGGCCCGATCCCCGACATCGTGATGGCCGGTGACCCCACCCAGGGTCCGGCGACGCCGGGCTGGAACGGCGTGCCCTTCACCCTGCCGCCGGGCTATGCCGGTCCGCCCCCCCCCCGGCATGAGGATGAAGACCGGCGCCGGGCCCGCAACTTCTTCGGCCTGACCGTGGGCGGGCGCGCCGGCGGGTCCGTGGAACCGGACGTCCATCACCGCTGACAGAGCGGGTGCCGTTCACCGCCCGTTCAGGCGCGGTGGGCTAGTTTCGCTCCATCATGAGCACGGGTCTTCACATCCGGTCGCGAGGGGCGACAGGGCGCGGTTTCGGCATCGGGGTTTCCCTGCGCGCCGGATCGGGCTCTGTCCTCTGCCTTGTCGTGGGCCTCGCCCTGTCCTTCGGCCCCGCCGTGGCCGGGCCGAGGGAACACGGTCCCCATGGCCCTGCGCGGGACCGGGAGGAGCGGGTTGCCCCGAGATACGCCCCCAGAGACGCCCCCAGAGACGCTTATGTCCCGCCGGAGGTGCGACGCGGCGGCGAGGATCGGCGGGACCGCTTTGCCGATCCGCCGCCTCCGGTCTATCGCAGCGAAGGGCCGCGACGGGACAGTCTCGGCGCCGACTGGCGGCCCCGGCCGGACGAGGCCCGCCGGGGTGTCCGTGAAGGTCGCCTGGCCCCCCTCGGCCAGGTGATCGACCAGATCCGCCGCCACGCGCCCGGCCGACAGCTGGATGCGGGGCTCGAGACGGACATCTATGGCCGCAGCGTCTACCGGGTGCGGTGGGCCGGAGCTGACGGGCGCCGCTCGGACTATATTGTCGATGCCGAGACCGGTCGTATCCTCGGCGTCGACGGACGCTGACCGCCATTCATCGGGAGATTCCCCCATGCGCATACTCCTGGTCGAGGACGAGCCCGACATCAGCCGCCAGCTGAAGGGGGCCCTGACCGATGCCGGCTATGTGGTCGACGTCGCCCCGGACGGGGAGGAGGGCCAGTTCCTCGGCGAGACCGAACCCTATGACGCCGTGGTGCTGGATCTCGGCCTGCCCAAGGTGGACGGGGTCAGTGTGCTGGAACGCTGGCGCCGGGCGGGGCTGGCGACGCCGGTGCTGATCCTGACCGCCCGGGGGGGCTGGTCTGACAAGGTCGCGGGCTTCGACGCGGGGGCCGACGACTATCTGACCAAGCCGTTCCATACCGAGGAGCTGCTGGCTCGGCTGCGGGCTCTGCTGCGCCGTGCCGCAGGCCATGCCCAGCCCCAGCTGTCCTGCGGGGACCTGCGCCTTGATCCCAAGGCCGCCCGGGCCACGGTGAACGGGGAGCCCCTGCGCCTGACCTCGCTGGAATACCGGATGCTGCACTACATGATCATGCACGGGGACCGCGTGATCAGCCGGACCGAGCTGGTGGAACACCTCTACGATCAGGACTTCGATCGCGATTCCAACACGATCGAGGTGTTCATCGGCCGACTGCGCAAGAAGGTGGGGGCCGACCGCATCGAGACGGTCCGCGGCCTCGGCTACCGACTGATGCCCGTGGGCGCGGCGTGAGGGCGGACTCGACCGTCGCGATGGTGCCATGACCTTCCTCGCGCGTCTTCCCATGGCGAGGGGTTCCCTGGTCGGGCGCCTGGTGCTGGCGGCGTCGGCCTGGTGCCTGGTGCTGTTGGTGGCAGCGGGTGCGGGGCTGACCGCCTCGTTCAAC
>CAIQUG010000157.1 GCA_903874895.1 uncultured Caulobacterales bacterium
CTTGCCCACATAGTGGTAACCAGCCTGGGCGAAACCATGCAGGTTGTTGGGCAGTTCGAACTCGTAACGACCCCGGATGTTGCCCTGGAACTTCGGCGACAGGGCCAGGGGCGAACCCAGCGGCACGAGGGTCGAGGTCTTGGCGTAGCTGTACTTGGTCAGTTCGGAGTCGTTGTAGGAGAAGCCGCTGTCGATGGTCAGGGCCGGCGTCGCCCGCCAGGTCACGTCACCCTCGAAGCCGCGGATGCGGGCATCGGCGAAGTTGGTGGTGAAGGTCTGGTTGGAGATGTTCTGGTCGAACACCGTCATCTGGATGTTGGACCAGTCGATCTGGTAGGCCGCCGCGTTGAACTGCAGGGAGCGGTCCAGCAGGGCGAGCTTCCAGCCCACTTCATAGTTCTTCACCGTGTCCGGCACATAGGCCTTCAGCTTGGCGCAGGCGGCGGTAACCACGTTACAGGGCTTGCGGTTGAAGCCGCCCGGCCGGAAGCCTTCCGAATAGGTCACATACACGAGCGACCGGTCGTCCAGCTTGTAGGTCAGGTTGCCCTTCCACAGGGTGCCCGTGTAGCTGGCCGGGGACAGACCGGCGAGGGTCGAGGCCAGGTTGGTGAAGCCGTAGTACTGCGGCGGGGTGGCCGCGGCGCTGTAGGTGCCGGTGGCCGGATTGTAGACGCCGCGACCGCCGGGGAAGCTGCCATTGGACGAGCCGGTCATCGATGCGCGCTCGTCATAGTAACGGGCGCCACCGGTGACGATCAGCTTCTTCGGGATGATGTCGTAGGAGACTTCGCCGTAGGCCGCCCATTGGCGGTCCTTGCGGGTCACGTCGTTGAAGAAGCCGACGCCGACGGGACGGACGCTCGGGTCATGGGCATTGACCACCGGGTTCGGGCCGCGGGAATAGATGAAGCCCGCGTCCTTCTGCAGGTACGACCAGTCCGTGTTGTCGTAGAGGGTGTTGGTGTCATAGAAGAGACCGCCCGTGCCCCGCAGGCGCAGCTCGGACGGCGTGGTCACCCGCAGTTCCTGGGTAAAGCGCTTGTTCGAGTCGCGGACCTTGTAGCTCTTGGACGGCGAGTAGCACTTGTTGCCGATGTTGCCGTTGTAGGCGGCCGTGTAATAGACGCCGCGGTCGCACTCGTAATACGGCAGATAGACGCCCGAGTTGGAATAACCGGAATAGGCGGCCTGCTGCTCGGTCTTCCGGTTCAGGTAAGACCCCGTATAGACGAGGCTCAGCATGTTCAGGCGGCCGTTGACGGTCCAGGTGGCCTCGTTCCAGTCGTCCTTCAGCCAGTTGTCGCCGAAGTTCTGGACCTTCAGATCCCCCAGTTCGGGCTGGTATTCGAACACGCCATTGGACTTCAGGCTCTGGTTCATGTCCATCAGATCGACGGACCAGTCTTCGTTGAACTTGTAGGTGAAGCCGATCCGGCCGCCCGTGTAGTGGGCGTCGTTGAAGTTCTTCTTCACGAACGCGTCGTTGTTGATGATCGCCCGCGTCGGGACGTTGTATGTGCTGCCGTTGCAGTTCGTCACGCCCTGGCAGGAGTCAATGGCGCGGATGACGAGAAGCGGGTTGCCGGTGGGCAGCTTGCCCGCCTGGCCCACATGACCGTCGAAGGGCATCTGGAACGTGCCGGGCACGTTGCTGATGTAGCCGCCCTGATTGTCGGAGAAGACCGTGATCCGCAGGGCGGCCTTGTCCTCGATGATCGGGACGTTCACGAAGGCGTTCACGGCAGAGCTCGGGTCCGCCCCGCTGCCGCCGGAATAGCTGGCGCTGAAGCCGGAGTGGAAGTCCTTCAGGTCCGGCTTGTTGGTGATGTAGCGGATGGCCCCGCCCATGGCGCTGGCACCGAACAGAGTGCCCTGCGGACCGGCGAGCACTTCGACCCGCTGCAGGTCAACGGCGTAGACGTCGAGGTTGCGACCCGGGACCGAGCTCGGCGCGTCGTTCAGATAGAGGGCGACGTTGGGCTGCGACCCGGCCGTGCCGAGGATCTGCAGACCGGGCGTGTCCGTGGACAGACCGCGGATATAGATGGACGAGGTGCCCGGGCCGTGGCTCGCCGTGCGGACGTTCGGCAGGAATTCGACCAGTTGCTCGAAATTGGCGACGCCCAGCTTCTGGAGGGTCTCGCCGCCCAGGGCCTGGATGGCCAGCGGGATCCGGTTCGCCGTTTCCTCGCGGCGGGTCGCCGTCACGATGACGTCCTGCACCGTCGTTGCGGAGTTGTCCGCCGCCGCTGCATCCGCTGCCTGTGCCCCGTTGACCCCGGCACCGAAGATCGACAGAGCCACCGCCGCCGTCGAAAATTTCCAGTTCATCCGCATTACTGACGTCCCCCAATGTTGTCGGCTTTTCTCGTCCTGCTGTCGGAACGCCAACCCCGATGGGGCAAGGCAGTTCGGACAAGGCTCGCGCCGAAGATGCGGGAGCGTCCCCACGGCGCCAGCGCGCAACAATTCAACAAAATTGGGCGATCGGTCAAAAAAATTTCATGAAACCAAAAATTTTTTGCCATAACGACCAGATTAACAACCTCCTAACGCTCCGAATTTCTTGATGAATCCCGCTTCTGACGGGCAGATTCCGACGGCAAGATAATCGGCAGGAAATATCGTAAAACTGTCATTATCAGGGTCGAAAATACCCTGCGTTTGTGACCCCATGCCATTTCGACATAGGGCGTTGCGATTTTAACAAGGCTCAAAGCCCAAAGCTTTCGGAGTGGAGACGGCGCAAAGTTCGCGCTGGGCAGGGCTTGCGGTGACCGAACCGGTCCGCGTCGCGGCAGAGGTCGCAATCCTTCCAGTGTCGCGGCGGAATCGTTCTCTCCGGTGGGGGCCGGGCGGCCTATCGTGTAGGGTCACCGGACCGCTGCTTCACCCTGAGGCGGACGGCCCGACCCCGAGCTTCCAGCCATTCCCAGGACCGACAGATGAAATCACATGCGCGCGCCGTCGTCATCGGCGGGGGAGTTGTCGGGGTCAGCACGCTCTATCACCTGGCCCGTATGGGCTGGACAGACAGTGTGCTGATCGAGCGCAAGGAACTGACGTCCGGCTCCACCTGGCACGCGGCGGGGCTCCTGCCCCTGTTCAATCTCAGCTATTCCGTCGGCCAGATGCACAAGTACTCGGTAGGCTTCTACCCGACCCTCGAGGCAGAGACCGAACTGAACGTCGGCTTTCGCAACGTCTCCAACATCCGCCTGGCCCGGACCAGGGATCGGATGGACGAGTACCGCTATTATGCCGGTGTCGCCCGCACCATCGGGGTGGAGGTGAACTTCCTGACCCCGGACGAGGTGAAGGCCATCTGGCCGCTGGCCAAGACCGATGATCTGCTCGGCGCCATCCAGCACCCGGCGGACGGTTACATCCAGCCCGCGGACCTGACCCAGGCCCTCGCCCGGGGTGCCCGCCAGCGCGGCGCGACCATCCACCGCCAGACCACGGTCACCGGCATTGTGCAGCAGCCCAGTGGCGAGTGGCTGGTCCAGACCGACCAGGGCGACATCACCTGCGAGCACGTGATCTCCTGCACCGGCAACTTCGCCCGGCGGACCGGGGCCATGGTCGGCCTCGACGTGCCGGTCATCCCGGTGGAGCACCAGTACATCGTCACCGAGGCCCATCCCGAAATCCAGGCACGCAAGGCCGCCGGTCTTCCGGAGATGGGCGTGCTGCGGGAGAGCGACAGCTCCTGGTACATGCGGGAGGAGGCTGGCGGCCTTCTTCTTGGCCCCTACGAGATCGGGGCCCCGGCCTGCTATGTGGACGGGCCGGATCCCCAGTCCGAGTACGAGTTGTTCCAGGAGGACCTGGACCGTCTCGGCCCCTACATCGAGACCGCCATCACCCGGGTGCCCGCCTTCGGCGAGGTCGGTGTGAAGCGGGTCTACAACGGTGCCATTGCCTATACCCCCGACGGCAGCCCGATCGTCGGTCCGGCGCCGGGCCTGAAGAACTTCTGGCTGAACGAGGGCCACAGCTTCGGCGTCACGGCCGCCGGGGGCGCGGGCTGGCAGCTGGCCCACTGGATCGTCGATGGCGAGCCCACCATCGACATGATGGGCGTCGACCCCCGTCGCTTCGGCGCCTATGCCGGACGCGGCTATCTCAAGGAGAAGAACGAGGAGGCCTATGCCAAGGTGTTCACCGTCCACTATCCGGACGAGGAGCGCACCGCCGCCCGGCCCCTGCGGCGCTTCCCCTGCCATGACCGGATGGCGGCACTGGGCGCCGTGTTCGGCTCGGTCTTCGGCTGGGAGCGGCCCAACTGGTTTGCCCCGGCGGGCTACGGCCTGACCGAGGCCGAGCTCGACAAGCCCGACGTCCTGCTGAACGAGAACCACCCGGAGGCCGCGACCGGCCAGGCGGTGCGGGAGAAGTGGAGCTTCCGCCGCTCCAACTATTTCGCGCATGTGGGCGCGGAGTGCCGCCACGTGCACGCCCATGTGGGCCTTCAGGACATGAGCGCCTTTGCCAAGTTCGAGGTCACCGGCCCCGGCGCCGAGGCCTGGCTCGACGGCCTTTTCACCAACAAGATCCCCAGCGCCGTGGGCAAGGTCAGCCTGACCTACCTGCTCACCGCCAAGGGCGGTGTAAGGGCCGAGTTCACCGTGTTCAAGGAAGGGCCGGGGCGCTACTACCTCGTCTCCGCCGGCGCGCTGGAACGACATGACCACGACTATCTGGTCAAGGCCTGTCCGACGGACGGTTCGGTGCGGATCGACAAGATCACCACCGCCCACGGCGTGTTCGTGCTGGCGGGGCCGAAGTCCCGGGACGTGCTGGCCAAGGTCACCGACGCCGACCTGTCCAACGCCGCCTTCCCCTGGCTGACGGGCAAGATGATCGACATCGGCGCGGCCCCGGTCCGGGCGCTGCGGGTCAACTTCATCGGCGAACTGGGCTGGGAAATCCACCACCCGATCGAGATGCAGAACTACATCTTCGACAAGCTGTTCGAGGCCGGAGCGGAGTTCGACATCAAGCCCTTCGGCATACGAGCCATGGATTCCCTGCGGCTGGAAAAGTCCTACAAGCTGATCCCGCGGGAGCTGTCCATCGAGTACTGTGCGCTGGAGTCCGGGCTGTCCCGTTTCATCTCCATGAAGAAGCCGGGCTTCTTCGGCAAGGAGGCCCTGGTCGCCTGGTCGGAGCGAGGCTTTGCCAACAAGGCGGTGACGCTGGAGGTGCACGGCGTGACCGACGCCGACGCCCGTGGGTCGGAGCCGATCTGGCACGGGGACGAGCTGATCGGCCGCGCCACCTCCGGCGGCTATGGCTGGCGGGTGGAGAAGTCCCTCGCCCTGGCCATGGTCCGGCCGGACCTCGCGGAGGTCGGGACGGAACTGGAGATCACCATCCTGGGCGTCCGCCACAAGGCCACCGTCATCCCCGACTGCCCGTATGACCCGGACAACGCGGCGCTCCGCGGGGTGTGAGGCGCGGGCGTGTGCGAGGCGCGCGTGGTCCTTGCGCCTCCCCATGCCCGGCGTTGCACGGCAGGAACCTTCGTCATCCTGAGGCGGGCCGAAGGGCCCGTTTCGAAGGACGCAGGCCCTTGAGCCTCGAACCCACTTCCGGATAGAGCTCCCCGCAATCGAACACGCTGAAGGAGCGCCCCCACCGATGACCGCTGCGCCCCTGTCCCTGCGGCACGCCCTGCTGGCACTGGCCGTCACCGTGGTCTGGGGTACCAATTTCGTGGTCATCAAGGTCGGACTGGGCCAGCTGCCGCCGCTGACCTTCGCCGCCCTGCGCTTTGCCCTGGCCTTTGCCCCCGCCGCCCTGTTCCTGCGCCGTCCGCAGGTGCCGATCCGCAACCTGGCGGCCTATGGGGTGCTGATCGGGCTCGGCCAGTTCGGCCTGCTCTACATCGCCATGCACGGCAGGATCTCCCCCGGTCTCGCCTCCCTGGTCATCCAGAGCCAGGTGTTCATGACCATCGGACTGTCCATGTGGCTCACCCGCGAGCGGCTGCGCGGCTTCCAGTGGGTGGCCCTGGCAGTGGGGGCCGCAGGGCTCGGGGTGATCTTCACCCATACGGACGCGGTGACCACGGTCGCAGGACTCGGCCTCGTGCTGGTCGCGGCCCTGTGCTGGGCGCTGGGCAATACGGTGCAGCGGTCGACGCCGCAGGTGAATTCCCTCGCCTATGTGGTCTGGTCGAGCCTGTTTTCCGTCCCGCCCCTGATCGCGGTCGCCCTGGTTCTGGAGGGCTGGCCCGCCATGTCCGCCGGCATCACCCACGCCTCTCCCGTCACCTGGGCGGTGATCTTGTGGCAGTCGATCGGCAATACCCTGTTCGGCTACGGGGCCTGGGGCTTCCTGCTGGCCCGATATCCGGCGGCCACCGTCTCGCCCTTCGCCCTGCTCATCCCTGTGTCCGGAATGGGGGCGTCCGCCCTGATGCTGGGAGAACCGCTGCCCCTGTGGAAGCTGGCGGCGGCAGGTCTGATCATCGGCGGCCTGGCCGTGAACCTCGTTGGGCCGCGCTTCGCCCGCCGGGCTCAGACCAGCTGAAGGAAGATCATCCCGAGCCCGGTCAGGGACACCGCCCAGACCGCAGACCGGATCCAGGGCAGGCCGAGCACGTAGCAGGGCACATAGGCCAGGCGGGCCCAGAAGAACAGTTCAGCCCCCAGCCGGGTCTGGTCGTTGCTGCGGCCGGTGGCCTGGGCGACCAGCACCAGGATGGCGAACAGGACGATGTTCTCCAGCATGTTGCGATGGGCGCGATAGGCCCGGCCGACCCAGCCGGTGAACCGGGGCTGGTCCTCCCGGTTGCCGGCCATGGTCGGCGTGCCCTGCTGCAGATTGCCGCCGGTGGCCGCCAGCATCGCCTGGGCCACGGTCAGGCCCGAGGCCCAGACCAGCAGTGTGAGTTCCGTCGTCATCGCAGCTTCATCCCCGGTGTTCGTGGTGCCCGACGCTGGCACGGAACCGGCACAGGCCACAAGGCGTGGTGCGATCAGCGCTCGATCACGAGGTCACTGGTGGGCTTGGAGCAGCAGATCAGGATCAGGCCCTGGTCGATCTCCCGCTGACGGATGCCCCCGGCCGGCGTCATCTCCACGGTGCCGGAGACCAGGCGGCACTTGCAGGTACCGCACATGCCCTTGGTGCAGGACGAGGGCAGACGCATCCCGGCCGCCTTGGCCGACTCCAGGACGAAACGGTCTGCCGGAATGTCGAGAGTGCGGCGGCTGGTGGTGAACTCGACTTTCCAGAGCTTTGCAGCGCTGTCCTCCTCCGAAGTCTCAGCCGTTTCACCCCCGGTCAGCTCGGCAAAGTCGAAGCTCTCCTCGTGATAGCGGGCCATGTCGAAACCCGCCGCCTGCAACATCTCCCGCACCGCAGCCATGTAGGGAGACGGGCCGCAGCAGCGGACCTCCCGCTCCCGGAAGTCCGGTGCGATCAGCTCCAGCCGGACCAGATCCAGACGCCCGCGATAGCCGCCCCACACTTCGCCCGGCGTATCGGCTTCGCAGATGTGGGTCACCTTCAGCCCGGGGGCCTGCCGGGCCATCAGGGCCAGCTCGTCCCGGCAGATCAAGTCAGCGGGGGAGCGGGCGGAGTGCACGAAGGCGATATCGGCGTCCGCCGCCAGATCGACGGCTGCCCGGGTCATGGACAGGAGCGGCGTGATCCCGCTGCCGGCAGACAGGAACAGCTGCTTGCCGCCCTCCGTGGGTGTCCAGTGGAAATCCCCCATGGGGCCCAGCGCCGACAGCCGCGCGCCGGGCTTCAGGTGGGCGTGCAGCCAGTGGGAGACCGGCCCGCCCGGCACGGCCTTCACCGTCAGGCTGATCCGGTCCGGCCGGGTCGGTGCCGAGGAGATCGTGTAGCAGCGATTCACGGTCTCGCCGCCGATCTCCAGGGCATAGGTCATGAACTGGCCGGGGCGGAAATCGAACCGCCTCGGTGGATCCGCGGCCAGGATGAAGGTCAGGACGTCGTGGGTCTCCCGCCGGACGCCGACACAGACGAGGGTGTCGTCCGTGTCCGGGTTCCAGAGCGGCGGAAGGGTCGCGTCGGTCATGCGGCGTCCTTGAGGGCGGTGGCGGAAAGCCGGCCCAGATACCACTGACAGAACTTCTCCACGAGCCCCTCGGTATAGGGGGAATAGGGGCCGGGCTCGTAGGCCGGGCTCTGCACCCCGGACTGCTGCAGACCCACCAGGTCCCCGTCCTGCTTGTTGGTGGCTTCCCACACCTCCGTCACCCGGTCGAGGTCGTAGTCGACCCCCTCCACGGCGTCCTTGTGCACCAGCCAGCGGGTGCGCAGCAGGGTCTCCGTCGGGCTGAGCGGGATCACGCAGAAGGTGACGATGTGGTCGCTCATGAAATGGTGCCAGCTGTTGGGCTGGGTCCAGAAGGACAGGCCGCCCATGGCCGGATCGTTGATGCCGCCCAGCAGCTTCCTGCACGCGACCTCGGTGGACAGGGTCTGGCTCTGCCCGGCCCGGTCGATGGGCAGACGCTCGGTCCGGAAGCCGGTGATCCGGTCGGCCAGATGCTCGATCTCCCGGGAGGGGACGCCGGCGGCTTCCCACTTGTCGTGGTTGGCGGTCACCAGGTCGGCATAGCGCTGGGCCTGCTGAAGTTCCGTCTCGTCAAGGGTTTGCGGCGAGAATCCGAAGCCATAGGCGAAGAGGGGAATGGTCAGCTCCGGGTGGTTGGCCCCGCAGTGGTAGCATTCCCGGTTGTTCTCCATGGTGATCTTCCAGTTGCCCTTCTCGATCAGGTCCACGGTCTTGACGATCTTGGCATTGGGCAGGTCGTGAACCCTTAGATACGGGGTCATCTTCGCCGCCAGATAGTCGATGTCGTCCGGCGCGTCCTCGGCCAGGCAGATGAACAGCAGCCCTGCCACCGAGCGGATGTGCACCGGCTTCAGTCCATTGCAGGCGCGGTCGAAATCCTCCCCCATGTGGTCGGCATGGATCAGGTCGCCTGCCAGGTTGTAGGTCCAGGCGTGGTAGCCGCAGACGATGTTGCCCACCACGGCCTTGGGCGTGTTCACCAGGCGCGCGCCCCGGTGGCGGCAGACATTGTGGAAGGCGCGGACGGCCATGTCGTCGTCCCGGACGACGAGGACAGACCACTTGCCGATGTCGACCACCATCACGTCTCCGGCCTCCGGCACGTCGGGCTCGACCCCCACATAGATCCAGTGCTTGCCGAAGATGTTGGCCATGTCCGCCTCGAAGATGTCCGGGCGGGTGTAGAAATCCGCCTCCAGGGCGCGGCCGGGCTGGCGGCGGGCGACGAGGTCGGCGAGGGAGGCGGGGGCAGCTGCCGTCATGGCGTGAAGACCTTGGGCCAGAGGGTATCAATTGTCAGCATACCAGCCTACGCCGCCGGCGTCGTTCGTGCTTTCCTGAATGCGACGCCGGTCCGTGACAAAGCCGACATGTCGCAAGGGGTGGGCAGGGCGGGCAAGGCTTTGATGCATCAGGTGAAGACCCGGTTTGCCGGAGCTGCGGACATGTCGGTTTGATACAAGTCAATTGCCGCCTGCGCTATGGCTGGGCCGACGGGCCGGGCCCATAGTCGGCGGGCTTAAGCATCGGACTCCCACATGACCAGATTCTCAGCGTTCGAGCTGTTCCGGCAGGGCCTCTCCGGCCAGGCGGGATGGAAGCCGCAATGGCGCTCGCCGGAACCGAAGGCCGCCTATGACGCCGTGATCATCGGCGGTGGCGGGCATGGGCTGGGCGCGGCCTACTATCTCGCCAGCCAGCATGGCTTGCGCAACATCGCGGTGATCGAGAAGGGCTGGCTGGGCGGCGGCAACACCGGGCGAAACACCACCATCATCCGCTCCAACTACCTGTTTCCGGAGAGCGCCGGGCTCTACAACCATTCCGTCAAGCTGTGGGAGACCCTGTCCCAGGAGTTGAACTACAACGTCATGTTCAGCCAGCGCGGCGTGATGATGCTGGCCCACACGGTGCACGACGTGCAGGTCTTCCAGCGACATGTGCACGCCAACCGCGCCGCAGGCGTGGACAATGACTGGCTGACGCCGGAGGAGGCCAAGGCCTACTGTCCGCCCCTGAACATCTCCGACAACATGCGCTATCCGGTGCTGGGCGCGGCCCTGCAGCGGCGGGGTGGCACGGCCCGGCACGACGCCGTGGCCTGGGGCTATGCCCGTGCCGCTGACCGGCTGGGGGTCGACATCCTCGAGAACTGCGAAGTCACCGGCATCGTACGGAACGCCCAGGGGGCGGTGGAGGCGGTGGAGACCACCCGGGGGCGGATCCGGACGCCGAAGGTGGGCGTGTCCGCCGCCGGTCACACCAGCGTGGTGCTGGGCATGGCCGGTGTCCGGTTGCCGCTGGAAAGCTTCCCCCTCCAGGCCCTGGTGTCGGAGCCGGTGAAGCCGGTCTTCCCCTGCGTGGTCATGAGCAACACGATCCACGCCTATATCAGCCAGTCCGACAAGGGCGAGCTGGTGATCGGCGCGGGCACCGACATCTACACAAGCTATACCCAGCGGGGTGGCCTGCACATCTCGCAGCACACCCTGGAGGCCATCTGCGAGCTGTTCCCGCAGTTCCGACGGATGCGGATGCTGCGCAACTGGGGCGGCATCGTCGACGTGACCCCCGACCGCTCGCCCATCGTCGGAAAGACCCCGGTGCCCGGCCTCTATGTGAACTGCGGCTGGGGCACGGGCGGGTTCAAGGCCACGCCGGGCGCCGCCCACACCCTGGCCTGGACCATCGCCAAGGACGAGCCGCACCCCATCAACGCCCCCTTCACCCTTGAACGGTTCCGCGACGGCTTCCTGATCGACGAAGCCGCCGCCGCCGCCGTGGCGCACTGAGGCCCCCCAGATGTTTGTGACGTCATGCTGCTGATCACCTGTCCCTATTGCGGACCCCGCCCTGAGATCGAGTTCGCTCACGGGGGCGAGGCGCACATCGCCCGGCCGCAGGACCCGTCGTCCCTCGGCGTCGAGGACTGGACGGAGTTCCTGTACATGCGCGCCAATCCCAAGGGTGTTCATGCGGAGCGGTGGCGCCACCTCCACGGCTGCGCCCGCTTCTTCAATGCCCTGCGGGACACCACCACGGACCAGTTCGTGGCCACCTACAAGACCGGCGAGCCCCGGCCCGACCTCACGGCGGTGACGGCATGAGCGGGTCCTTCCGGACCGGGATCGGCGGCCGCATCCGGCGGGAGCGTACCGTCCGGTTCCGCTTCGACGGCGTGACCTATGCGGGGGTCGAAGGGGATACCCTGGCCTCGGCCCTGCTGGCCAACGGCGTCCATCTGATGGGACGCTCGTTCAAGTATCACCGGCCCCGGGGCGTACTGGGCGCCGGGGCGGACGAGCCCAATGCCCTGGTGGAAGTGATCCGCGATGCCGGCCGCACCGTGCCCAACCTCCGGGCGACGCAGGTGGAGCTGTACAACGGTCTCGAGGCCCGCAGCCAGAACCGCTGGCCCAGCCTCGCCTTCGACGTGGGCGCGATCAACAACCTGATGGCCCCGTTCATCCCGGCGGGCTTCTACTACAAGACCTTCATGTGGCCGCGAAAGGCATGGGACGCGCTGTACGAGCCGGTGATCCGGGCGGCGGCCGGCCTGGGGCACGCGCCGACAGACCCGGATCCGGACAGCTACCTGAACCGCTACGCCCATTGCGAGGTTCTGGTGGTCGGGGCGGGACCGACGGGCCTGTCGGCGGCGTTGACGGCGGCCCGCGGCGGCGGCCGGGTCATGCTGGTGGACGAACAGTGCGAGCCGGGCGGGTCCCTGTTGTCGGAACCTGACGTGCGCATCGACGGACTGTCCACCCGCGACTGGATCGCCCGGACCGTGGCGGAGCTGAACGCCAATCCCCGGGTGACGATCCTCAGCCGGGCCACGGCGTTCGGCTATTTCGCCCACAACATGATCGCCGTGAACGAGCGGCTGTCGGAGCATCAGGCCGATCCGGTACCGGGTGCCCCGCGGGAGCGTCTGTGGCAGATCCGCGCGGGCGAGGTGGTGATCGCCGCCGGGGCCCACGAGCGGCCGCTGGTGTTCCCCGACAATGACCGTCCGGGCATCCTGCTGGCCGGGGCCGCCCGGACCTATCTGAACCGCTACGGCGTGCTGCCGGGTCGTCGGGTGGTGATCGCCACCGGGCATGACGAGGCCTATCGCACGGCCATCGACCTGTCCCGCGCCGGCGTGGAGGTGGCGGTGATCGCGGACCTGCGGCCGCGCCCCACCGGCCCGCTGGTGGAACTGGCCCGGGCCCTGGGCCTGCCCATCCGTACGGGCTGCGCCATCACCGGCAGCAAGGGCGGGCGTCGGGTCACGTCTGCGCGGCTGTCGGCCATCCTCGGGGCGGGCAAGCTCGGCCCGCCGGATGAGATCGCCTGCGACGCGGTGCTGATGTCCGGAGGCTATACGCCGAGCGTCCACCTGTTCTCCCAGTCCCGCGGCAAGCTGCGGTGGGACGAGGCCCTGTCCGCCTTCCTGCCGGATGTGTCGGCGGAGCGGGAACGGTCTGCGGGGGCCTGCCGGGGCGTGTTCTCCCTCGAGGCTGCCCTGGCCGATGGGGCCACTGCAGGGGCGGCTGCCGCGGGTGTTGCGCCGCCGACGCCCCTGCGGACCACCGCTGTGGATGCCGAGCCGGCGGGCGTGATCGGTGCGGTGCCCCATGACCGGGGCCCCGGTGCCCGGGCCTTTGTCGACTGGCAGAACGACGTCACCTCCAAGGACCTGAAGCTCGCCGTCCGCGAGGGCTTCCAGTCGGTGGAGCATGTGAAGCGCTACACCACCAACGGCATGGCCACGGACCAGGGCAAGACCTCCAACATCAACGCGCTGGGTGTGCTGGCGGACGAGCTGAAGCGTCCGGTGGAGAAGATCGGCCTGACGACCTTCCGCATGCCCTACACCCCGGTGACTTTCGGCGTGCTGGCGGGCATGGCCCGTGGGGACCTGTTCGACCCGGTCCGGACCACTCCGATCCATGGCTGGGCGGTGGACCAGGGGGCCGTGTTCGAGGACGTGTCCCTCTGGAAGCGCGCCCGCTACTTCCCGCAAGGGGGCGAGGACATGGAAGCCGCTGTCCGGCGGGAGTGCGTGGCTGTCCGCAACGCCTGCGGCATCTTCGATGCCAGTACCCTGGGCAAGATCGAGGTGGTGGGCCGCGATGCGGCGGAGTTCATGAACCGCTTCTACATCAACGCCTGGACCAAGCTGGGAATCGGCCGCTGCCGCTATGGCGTGCTGTGCCGGGAGGACGGCTTCGTCATGGACGACGGCGTGGTCGGGCGGATCGCCGCGGACCGCTTTCACGTCACCACCACCACCGGCGGTGCGCCGCGGGTGCTGAACATGATGGAGGACTATCTCCAGACCGAATGGCCGGAACTGGACGTGTGGTTCACCTCCACCACGGAGGAATGGGCGGTGATCGCCCTGCAGGGGCCGAAGGCGCGGGACATCCTGGCCGGCCTCGTGGAGGGGATTGACCTGTCGCAGGAGGCCCTGCCGCACATGGCCCTGACCGAGGGACAGATCTGCGGCGTGCCGACCCGCCTGTTCCGGGTCAGCTTCTCCGGTGAACTGGGCTTCGAGATCAACGTACCGGCGTCCCACGGTCGGCGGGTCTGGGAGGCGGTGTGGGCCGCCGGTCAGCCCCACGGCCTGACGGCCTACGGAACGGAGACCATGCACGTGCTCCGTGCCGAGAAGGGCTTCATCATTGTCGGCCAGGAGACCGACGGCACGGCGACGCCGGATGACGTCGGGCTGGCCTGGGCCGTGGGCAAGGCCAAGCCCGACTATGTGGGCAAGCGCTCCCTCGCCCGGCCGTCCATGTCGGCACCGGACCGAAAGCAACTGGTCGGCCTCCTGACCGAGAGCCCGGAAACGGTGCTGCAGGAGGGGGCGCAGATCGTCGCCAGTCTTGGGCTGAAGGCCCCCATGCCGGTGATCGGCCATGTGACCTCGTCCTATTACAGTGCGGTTCTGGGCCGCTCCATCGCGCTGGCCATGGTCAGTGGCGGACGGGCGAAAATGGGGGAGACGCTGTATTCCCCTGCCGGCTCCGGTGACGTCCCGGTCAAGGTGGTGGGGCCGGTCTTCTATGATCCGGAAGGAGCGCGGCTGAATGTCTGACGTGATCGTCGCCGGTCGCTCGCCCTTCGAGGCGCTCGACGGCCTTTCAATGCCCGGCCTTGCCGCGGCACCGGACCGCACCCGCCATGTCCTGCGCGGCCGGGACGACATCCATTCGCCGGCGGCAGAGGTACTGGGCTTTGCCCTGCCCACCGACGCCTGCCGGGCCGCGGGGGCGGGGGGTCGCCACGCCCTGTGGCTGGGGCCCGACGAATGGCTGCTGCTGACGCCTGCGGGGGAGCGCGTGGACAAGGCCCTGGCGTTCGCCATCGGCGATGCACCGCATGCCCTGGTAGAGGTCAGCCATCGGCAGGTGGGGATCATCCTCGACCGGCCGGACGCTGCGCAGGTCCTTTCGGTCGGCTGTGCCCTCGATTTCGATCTGGCGGCCTTCCCGGTCGGCATGTGCACCCGGACCCTGTTCGCCAAGGCCGAGATCGTCCTGTGGCGGACCGGCGAAAATGTGTTCCAGATCGAGGTCTGGCGGTCATTCGCCGACTATCTCTGGCGCTATCTGGTGCTGGCCGGGGCAGAATTTGCCTGAGACTCCGAAGGGTCGCCGGGTGCGTTTCCGGCGGCGGGGTCTTGCCAAAGACCGCATTGAACGGTCATTTAACGGCATGACCCACGGCCCGACCCGAGAGGCCGATTCAAGGCCCCGACCGGCGGCGCAGACCGCGCCCACGCCGCTGCGCGTCGGCGTGATCCTGTCGGACCATTTCACCC
>CAIQUG010000158.1 GCA_903874895.1 uncultured Caulobacterales bacterium
AGATCAGGTCCGGGTCCTTCTGCGCGCTGAAGGCGATGGTGCGCCCGTCCGGCGACACGTCGAGGTCGGTGATGCTGAGAGGCGCGTGCGGCGTCAGTAGCTTCGGTTCGCCCGGCGGCGTGGACCTGCCGGCGCTGTCCTCCAGCGGCAGGTCGAGGCGCCACAGGCGGACCATGTCATAGTCCGCATGGAACACGTGGTAGTCGCCGAAGGCCTCCTTGCGGACCTTGGACGCCTTTTCCTCCGGTGCTTCTGCCGCCAGCACCAGGGCGCGGCCATCGGGCGTCCAGGCCACATGACTGACGCCCTTTTCCATCCGGGTCAGCTGGCGCGCCTCACCCCCGTCCACCGCCAGCAGGAAGACCTGACGCCGTCCGTCCGGCGTGTTCGGCAAGGCTCCCGGCCGATCCGACAGGAACGCAATCCACCGTCCGTCCGGCGACCAGACCGCATCGGAGCTGGACTTGGGTGCGAAGGTCAGGCGATGGCGATTGTGTCCGGCGGCGTCGGCCATCCACAGGTCCGTCTCGAAGGCATTGCTGTCCCAGTTGGTGCGCGTCTGCTCCCAGATCACCCGACGTCCGTCCCGCGATACCTTGGGAGGACCGACCGTCTGCATCTCCAGCGACTGGTCCAGGGTCGGCGTCCGCGACGCCCCGGCGGCCGAGGCGGCGGTGGCGCACATCGCGCCCAGGCACAGCACCGTGCATACCCAATGTCTCATCCGGCCCCCTCCACCTGGCGTCCACGCCCTGATCGTCCCGGAGCATGGCAGGCGCACCCCCCCTGTCAATCAACCGGCTGTTACGGAAAAGGCCGCTCCGGAACCGGGCGTCCGGAACCAACAGCGGCCTCAGGATTTGAACAGGATGCGAACCGGAGCATGCTCGGTTCAGGGGCCGGTCTCCAGACAGTCCGTTTGGCGCGTCAGAGGCGCTCGATCCGGCGAGCGGCTTCGTCGATCAGTTCCGCCACGTCGAACAGCACCTGCCGGTCGGTGGTGCCTCGCAGCCTCTGCTCCAGCACGGCGCGGAGGTTCTGCATGGCCCGGGACACCGGACCGGTGTCGAGCCGACCGGTCTCCGCCCCCAGGGCATCGAGGCGGGCCAGCGCGTTTTCGGCGTCGGCACGGCTGGCGTTCAGCTCCGCTGTCCCGGCGGCGGTGATGGCGTAGACGCGCTTCGCGGAGTCGGAGACGGTCGCGGTGACCAGCTCCTGTTCCTCCAGCAATGTCAGGGTCGGATAGACCACGCCGGGGCTGGGGGCATAGGCCCCGCCCGTACGCTCCTCGATCGCGCGGATCAGGTCGTAGCCATGGCGGGGCTGACCTTCGAGCAGCAGCAGCAGGACGAGCCGCAGCTGGCCGGAGTCGAACATGCGTCGCCGCCCGCCACCTCCGCCCCCACGTCCATGCCCGCCGAACGGGCCGCGCCCATGTCCCGATCCGCCACGGCCCGGAGGTCCGCCGATCCCGGCGGCTCCATGGAACGGATGGCGATGCATGTGCCGGTGCGAATGTCTTTGTGAGTGTGTTTGTGCGTTTTTCATAATTGCTAAGATATATCTTTATTCAGTCTCTGCAAGACCCATTCTGCAGGTCGGGTGATTTTTCGATGGAGCCGGAAAACGGCCGGTTCAGACCTGCAGCCGTGCCTCGAGGGCCGCAATGAACGGTGCAAGCTTCGGCGGAGCCTGAGGACTTGCGGGACGAACCACCCAGATGGCGACCGGCTCGGGGGCCGCATCCTCCAGCACCACCTCCCGCAGGCTGCCGCAGGCCAGTTCCGCCTCCACGTCCCAGTACGAGAAGGTCGCGATACCCAGCCCGGCGAGGCAGGCCACATGGACCGCCTCCATACTGTCCGACTCGAAGCGACCCTCGAAGCGGACCTCCCGCACCTCTCCACCGATGACGAAGGGCCAGGCGGCCCGGTCGATCAGGCCCAGGCGCTGGTGATCCCCGAGGTCGGCAAGGGTCCGGGGCACCCCGTGGTGCTGCAGGTAGGCCGGCGAGGCGCAGAGCCGCCGGGGGTTGTCCGCGAGTTTTCGGGCCAGCAGGCTCGAGTCCCGCAGGCGTCCGATCCGCACCGCCAGGTCAAAGCCCTCGCCGACGATATCGACCATCCGGTCCTGAAGGGACAGCTGGACCCGCAGGGCGGGATAGGCGTGAAGCAGGCCAGGAATCAGGGGCGCCACCACCTTTCGCCCGAAGGAGGCGGGAGCCGTCACCCGCAACAGCCCGGACACGGCACCGAGTCCGCCGGCCAGGCTGCCCAGCGCACTGGTCTCCGCGTCCAGCATGGTCCGGGCGTGAGGTAGAAAGGCCATGCCCTCCGGCGTCAGGGACAGGGAGCGGGTGGTCCGGTTGACCAGACGCACGCCCAGATGCTCCTCCAACGCCGCCAGGCGACGGCTGGCCAGGGTCGGCGAGATGCCGAGGCGACGCGCAGCCCCGCTGAGGCTGCCACTGGCGGCCGCCTGGCTGAGCACGGCGAGGGCCTGAGTGTCCATTCAATCAATAACCGATAAAGTGGCCTGTCATTTTCCGCTATTTATCGCGATAGTGAAAAAATGCAAAAGGGTGACGGGGTCGGTGCGTCGACCTGTTTTTCCCCGTTCCAGCGCAGGGTGCCCTGATGACTTCCCGCCTCGTTCCCGATCCGATCCTGCAGCACTTCGTGGAGACGGAGGTCCTGCCGGGTCTCGACATCGCCCCGGCAGCCTTCTGGTCGGCACTGGAAACACTGGCGACGGACTTCGGCGCGCGCAACGCAGACCTGCTGGCCGTCCGCGACAGCCTGCAGGCGCAGCTCGACACCTACTGGTCCGCCCAGCGGGGCCGAAGCGTCGATGTGGGCGAGGAGGCAC
>CAIQUG010000159.1 GCA_903874895.1 uncultured Caulobacterales bacterium
AGACAGCCGTTGTCGATCCATCGTGACTGGCGTCGTCCGCCGTTCGCCCTATATCTCTGGATTGCAATGGATGACCTGCGGCTGGTCGGGCTTCGGGGGCAGCAGGGAGAAGGTCCGGTGACAGGTCAGATCGAACGCAAGTCCCACGGCCATTCCCGTGTACCGGCTTTGGCGGCAGCCCTGGCGGCCGTCCTGTCCCTGGCCAGTCCGGCCGTGTCCCGTGCGGACACCGATCCGGCGGTGCAGCGGATCCAGACCCTGGACGACGGGCTGTTCGCGGCGGCGCGGGCCCATGACCTGCGAAGCGCCAAGGTCCGGCTGTTGCTCGATCAGGCCTTCAACCTGCCCATCATGGCCCAGTTCGCCGTCGGCCCCTCCTGGGCCACCCTGTCGGCCACGGACCGGGCCGGCGTGCTGGAGGCTCTGAGCCGCTACACCGAAGCCCGCTATGCCTACGAGTTCCGGGACTTCGACACCCAGACCGTCGTGATCGATCCGGTGGTTCAGGTGCGGGGGCTGGATCGCCTTGTCCGTGCCGAGATCCGAGCGACGGGGGAGGCCCCGGTGAAGATCGGCTATCGGCTGCGGGAATATGGCGGCGCCTGGCGGATCATCGATGTGATCTACAACGGGGTCAGCCAGCTGGCGACCCAGCGGGCGGACTTCGCCGCGTCCCTGCAGAAGGGGGGCGCCGCCGCCCTGATCCGCAGTCTGGATCAGTCGACGGCCAAGCTGAAGTAGACGCGTTACGGGCCGGGCCGGTGGTCGCGGGCCTCAGCGGCGCCGTACACTGGCCAGCAGGGCCGGTTGCAGGAACAGGGCACCGATCAGCGTCCACCCCAGGGTAATCAGCAGCAGGCGTCCCAGGCTGGCCGTCCCCGGGTGGGCGGACAGGGCGAGGGCCAGGAACGAAGCCCCCGTGGTCAGGGCGCTGAACAGGATGGCATGGCTGAGGCTGGCCCGGGCCTGACGGTTGGATCCGTCTCTCCAGGCGATCACCGAATAGATGTTGAACGACACGCCGATGCCCAGCAGCAGGGGCAGGGCGATCAGGTTCTCGAGATTGATCGGCTGTCGGGTGACAGCCAGGGTCGCCAGGGTGAAGACCAGCGTGGCCATCACCGGTGCAAGGGTCAGCAGCACATCCGTCGCCCGGCGCAGGATCACCGCGAGCATCAGTCCGATGGCGAGGGTCGAGAGCACGCCGGCCTCGATGAAGGCCCCGAGGATCGTCCGACCCGCCTCCATCACGGCGACCGGGGGTCCGGAAACCGCCGGGGAGACGGTCCTGACGGCCGTGATGAACTTCGCCAGATTGGCGACGTCGGCCGGATCTCCCGATGGCGCAATGTCGACCCGGGCCTCGCCCCGGGCGCTGACCCACTCCCGCTTCAGCTCCGGCGGCAGGGTGTCCAGGGTCACCGGCTCGGCCGTCAGGGTTGCGCGGACCTGATCAAGGGCCGGGGACAGGCTGGTGGTCAGCACCCGCGCGGCGCGGTTGCGGTCGTCCGTGGTACCCGTATCCAGGCGATGGAACCGTCCGGCCAGCTGACGGGCGGTATCGGGGCCGGGGCCTGTCCGGGTACCGGCGACTTTCGTCAGACGGGCAGCGGCGGTGGCCATGGCCTTGCTGATCTCGGAATCAGACGGTGGCGGTGCCACGTCAAAGGGCGACAGGGTCGTGTCCAGGATCACCGACGCGTCGCGGATGATGGCCAGTTTGGCCTCCTGGTCGGCGGGAACAAGACTGTTGACCGTGTAGACCTGGCCTATGCCGGGGGTCTTTCGCAGGCGGGTCGCCAGTGTCTCCGCCGCGGCGGGTGACGGGGCCAGGGCCTGCAGGCGGTTGGGTGTCAGATCCCGGTTGTGGGTCAGCTCGAGGAAGGTCTTCACCGACACGTCCCGGGCGCTGCGCAGGCTGATGGCATCGAAATCGAACCGCAGCATCGGCAGGGCCATCAGCCCGGCCAGGACGGCGATCCCGGCTCCGACCAGCAGCGGACGCCGGTGCTTCTCTGCAACCTGATAGAGGCGATCGAACCGGTCGAGATCGGCATCGGTGGACGCCGCCCCCGCACCGAGCAGCTTCAGCAGGGCGGGCAGAACCGTCAGGGCAAAGACGGCACCGATCACCATTCCGACCCCTGCGATCAGTCCCAGCTCCGACACGCCCTTGTACGGTGTGGGGAAGAACGACAGGAAGCCGAAGCCTGTGGCCGCCGCCGCCAGGCCGACGCCGGGTCCGGCGATCCGCCCGGTGGCCAGGAGGGCTCCATCATGGCCCTGGGTGAGGGCCTCTGACCTGTAGCGGATGGCGAACTGGATCGCGAAGTCGATGCCCAGGCCCACGAACAGGGGCATGAAGGCCACGGATACCAGCGTGAATCGCTCGAAGACCAGAAGACCGAGGCTGGCGGTCAGGGCGAGCCCGGTGAGCACAGTGACGGATATGGCCAGGATCACCTTGACCGACCGGACACCCCAGAACAGCACCACGCCCATGAGCGCCAGGCAGAACAGGGCGATCGGTCCCGTCGCTTCGCCCAGATTGCGCAGCTCGTCGGTTTCCATGGCGACGGAGCCGGTGACCTTGATGTCTGCGTCCGCCCCGTGGCCCTGGGTCAGGCCGATCTCCTTTTCCGCACGGGCCACCGCATCCAGGGCCGGGCGTGCGGGCTCGATCAGATTGTAATCCAGCCTGGGAGTCAGGGCGACGATCCGCCGCCGATCCCCGGGCGTCGCGGTCTCGCCCGTCACCAGCTGGCGCCAGGACAGGGGCGTGGACTTGCCCGCCTCCGCATCCGTCAGGGCCGTGTCGAGCGCGCGCAGCACCGGAGCCAGCCGGTCGAGGCGCGCGGAGTCCGTCTCTGCGTCGGTAAGGCTGGTCTCCACGGCACCGGCGATGCCGCGCAGGCTGGGATCGGCGGCCACCGGCCCGATCAGGGGCTGGGCCTCGATCAGTTGCGCGGTGCTCCGGCGGACCTCGTCCACCGATTGGAACAACAGGGCCTGTTTCTCGAGCCACGGGCCGCCATCGGGACGTTGCACCACGGCAAACACGTCCGTCCTTTGGGCCAGACGCTCCGCCAGCTGATTGGCAACGTGATCCGCCAGTTCCGGGGTGGCTCCGTCCACCACCAGGGTCAGATCCTCCCCCTGGCTGATGAACGCGGCTTCCAGGGCGGTTTCGGTCTTGCGCCAGGGGAGGTCGCGGGAAATCAGGGAATCCAGGTCGGTCCGCACACTGAAGTGCCCGGCCAGATAGAACAGGCTGACGGCGGCGGCCAAAAGGGCGGCGAAGAGCGTGGCGCCCGGTCGCTTCAACGCCAGCCGGACCATGCGCTCGGGGAGGACCCGCAGGATGGGCTCGCTCACGACGCGGGTCCCGGCGATCCGGGAGCGGCGGGTGAGGCGCCCGGTGGCGGTCCGGCTGTCGGGTGTGACGTCTGAGGCGGTGTCGCGCCCGGGTCCGGTGCCTTGCGGCGGTCAGGCATTTCCGGCGCCCCCGGAATGTCCGGCGAGTCCTCCAGGGAGATCACGTCGCCCCGGACCTGCGACTGGAGGGTCTGCAGATAGATGGACCGGATGGAGGCGTAGGGGTCGGTGGCCGTGACGGCGATGTCGTGCAGGTCGTCGTCCAGCGACGCC
>CAIQUG010000160.1 GCA_903874895.1 uncultured Caulobacterales bacterium
GGCGCGGAAGGGCTGCGACTGGATCGTGGCCAACGACGTGTCCGGGGACGTGATGGGCGGGGACGCCAATGCCGTGTCCATCGTCACCGCCGACGGGGTGGAGACCTGGCCCTCCCAGACCAAGACCGCGGTGGCGAGGCAGCTGGCCCGGCGGATCGCCGGCACCCTCGCCCCCTCGCCGGAATCGCTCTAGCCGTCAGGGCATGAGCACCCCGACCGTCACCCTCGCCCTTCGCCGCCTGCCCCATGCCGACGGCCTCGCCCTGCCCGCCTACGAGACGGAGGGGGCCGCCGGCATGGACCTCCGCGCCGCCGTGCCGCAGGACGCGCCGGTGACCCTGCAGCCCGGGGAGCGGCAGATGATCCCCACCGGTCTCTCCATGGCCATTCCGCCGGGCTACGAGGTGCAGGTGCGACCCCGCTCCGGCCTGGCCGCCAAGCACGGGCTGACCTGCCTGAACTCCCCCGGCACGGTGGACAGTGACTATCGCGGGGAGCTGAAGGTGATCCTCATCAATCTCGGCCGGGAGGCCTTTGTGGTGCAGCGCGGGGAGCGCATCGCCCAGATGGTGGTGGCCCCCGTGACCCGCGGCGTGTTCGAGGAAATGGACGTCCTGCCGGAGACGGTCCGCGGCGAAGGCGGCTTCGGGTCCACGGGCCGGTAGGGGCCCCTTCGTCCGTCGCGGCGGGCCTTGCGCCTCCCCCTCGGGATGACGAAGGTTGTGGACGGCACGGAACCTGCGCCATGGTGCGGCGACCTGAACGGCCCGTCCCGAACCCCGCAGGACCGCCCATGCGCGACTTCGCCCATCTGCTGGACCGTCTGTCCCTGACGGCGTCGCGCCATGCCAAGCTGACCCTCGTGCGGGATTACCTGGCCGCCACGCCGGACCCCGAACGGGGCTATGCCCTGGCGGCCATGACCGGAAACCTGACCTTCCGGGCGGCCAAGCCCGCCATGATCCGGGACGCCGTGGCGAGCCGCGTGGACGCCCGGCTGTTCGCCCTGTCCTATGACTTTGTCGGTGACCTGGCGGAGACCGCCGCCCTGATCTGGCCTGCGCGGCCCGAAGCCGCCCGGCTGTCCAACCGTGCGCCCACCCTGGCCGATGTGGTGGAGGCGCTGGACGGGGCCGACCGCAAGACCGCCGCGGCCCGGATGGAGACCTGGCTCGATGCCCTGGACGCGGACGGGCGCTGGGCCCTGCTCAAGCTGATCACCGGAGGGCTGCGGGTGGGGCTGTCGGTCCGCCTCGCCCGGCAGGCGGTGCTGATGCTGGCGGGGCCTGAGGTCGGACCCGTGGCGATCGGCGACCTGGAGGAGATCTGGCACGGCCTTGTGCCCCCCTACGGGGACCTGTTCGCCTGGCTGGAGGGTCGGGGTCCCCGTCCGGCGCCGGAGCCGGCGGGTCGCTTCCGCCCGGCCATGCTGGCCCACGCCCTGGACGCCGGGACGGAGCTGGCCGACATCACCCCCGACCGGTTCGCCGCGGAGTGGAAGTGGGACGGGGTCCGGGTCCAGGCGGTGCGGGAGCAGGGCCAGGCCCGCCTCTACACCCGCACGGGAGAGGACATTTCCCCGGCCTTTCCCGACCTGATGGCGGCCCTGGACTTCGAGGGCGTCATCGACGGGGAACTGGTCATCCGCCGGGGCGACGCCCTGGGCAGTTTCGGCGATCTGCAGCAGCGGCTGAACCGCAAGACCGCGTCGGCGGCCCTGACCGCCTCCCACCCCGCCGCCATCCGCGCCTATGACCTGCTGGGCGAGGGGGACGAGGACCTGCGCGCCCTGCCGTTCCGCGACCGCCGGGCCCGGCTGGAGGCCTTCGTCGCCCGGCATGCGGGCTCCCGCCTCGACCTGTCCCCCCTGCAGCCCTTCGACAGCCCGGCGCATCTGGAGGCTCTGCGCGCCGCCCCGCCGGAGGGGGATGCCCGCCTGGCGGAGGGGCTGATGCTGAAGCGCTGGGACAGCCCCTATCTGGCCGGGCGACCAAAGGGGCCGTGGTTCAAGTGGAAGCGGGATCCGTTCCTGGTGGACGCGGTGATGCTCTATGCCCAGCGGGGACACGGCAAGCGCTCGGGCCTCTATTCGGACTTCACCTTCGGGGTCTGGCGGGCGGGGGCTCTCACGCCGGTGGGCAAGGCCTATTTCGGCTTCACCGATGCGGAGCTGAAGGTGCTGGACCGGTTCGTGCGGGAAAACACGGTGGAGAGCTTCGGCCCCGTGCGCCGGGTCCGGGCGGAGCCGGACCACGGGGTGGTGCTGGAGATCGCCTTCGAAGGGCTGCAGCGCTCCCCCCGGCACAAGTCGGGGCTGGCCATGCGCTTTCCCCGCATCCACCGCCTGCGCCTGGACAAGCCGCCGAAGGAGGCCGACGACATCGCGGTGCTGGAGCGGCTGTTGTCCGGCGCGGGCGACCCGGTCTAGGCTCGCGGGCATGAGCCATCCCTTGACCCTGCGCCGCCTCACCGCCGACGATGCCGCCGCCTTCCGCGAGATCCGGCTGGAGGGCCTGCGCCGGACGCCCCAGGCCTTCACCGCCGCCCTGTCGGAGGAGGAGGTCCGGCCCCTGGAGGATTTCCGGGGCGTGGTGGAGACCTCCCACGTGCTGGGTGCCTTCGACGCCGACGACGGGCTGCAGGCCGTGATGGGGCTGAGGATCACCGACAGCCCCCGCACCGGTCATGTGGGCCTGATCTGGGGCGTCTATCTGCGGGAGGCGGTCCGGGGGACGGGGCTGTCCCGACGCATGTTGGAAACCCTCGTGGAGGCGGCCCGGGGGCGGGTCGAGGCCCTGGACCTGGGCGTGGGGGTCTACAACACGCCCGCCCGGAAGCTGTACGGGTCCGTGGGCTTCGTCGAGATGGCGCACCTGCCCCGGGTGGTGCGGGTGAACGACGTCTATTACGACGAGATCCTCATGCGTCTGACCTTCCCCCCTGCGCAGATGCCTTGACCGAGGGCGCCTCGCGGTCCTATGCCCAACGCCCTGTCCAGAGGCGTACGACCATGTCCGGCACATCCGACTCCGAATCCCCCGACCAGTGGGGCCCCGCGACCCAGGCGGTGCGCGGCGGCATGACCCGCAGCCCGTTCGGCGAGACGGCGGAGGCGATGTTCCTCACCCAGAGCTTCGTCTATGACAGCGCCGAGGCGGCCAATGCCCGCTTCGCCGGCGAGAACCCCGGCTACATCTACAGCCGCTACGCCAACCCCACCGTGAAGATGTTCGAGGACCGGCTCGCCCTGATCGAGGGGGCCGAGTTCTGCCGGTCCACCGCGTCGGGCATGGCGGCGATCTTCACGGCCCTCTCCGGCCTCGTCCGTGCCGGTGACCACATCCTGGCCAGCCGGGCCCTGTTCGGCTCCTGCCGCTGGCTGCTGACGGAGTATTTCCCCCGCTTCGGGGTCGAGACCAGCGTGGTGGATGGTCCGGATCTCGCCCAGTGGGAGAAGGGGTTCCGCCCCAATACCCGGGCCGTGCTGATCGAGAGCCCGGCCAATCCCCTGCTGGAGGTGGTGGACGTGGCCGCCATCTGTGCCCTCGCCCATGCGGCCGGCGCGAAGGTGATCGTGGACAACGTGTTCGCCACGCCGATCCTGCAGAAGCCCCTGCTGCTGGGCGCCGACATCGTCGTCTATTCCGCCACCAAGCACATCGACGGCCAGGGCCGGGTGATGGGCGGGGCGATCCTGGGGCCGACCCAGCTGCTGGAAGACAGCTATCGGGACATCCTGCGCCACACCGGCCCGGCCCTGTCGCCGTTCAATGCCTGGGTGCTGCTGAAGGGGCTGGAGACCCTGGACCTGCGCGTGCGCCGGCAGTCGGAGACGGCGGCCGTCCTCGCCGACCAGATCGCCCTGTCGAAGCACGTTCTGGCCACCCGCTACCCCACCCGCAGGGATCATCCGCAGTACGAGGTGGCCCTGCGTCAGATGAGCGCGGGCTCGACCCTCGTCGCCTTCGACTTCGGGACGCGGGAAAAGGCCTGGGCCTTCCTCAACGCCCTCGAGATCATCGACATCTCCAACAATCTGGGGGACGCCAAGTCCATGGCCGTCCACCCGCCCACCACCACGCACCGGGCCATGAGCGAGGCGGACCGCCAGCAGATCGGCCTGACAGAGGGCTGGGTGCGCCTGTCCGTGGGCCTCGAGGACGTGGCCGACCTGTCGCGGGACATCGACCGTGCCCTCCATGCGATCTAGTCGCATGGGTCGCCGGCTGGACCCCCTCCCGTATGAGGCCCGCACCCGGGACCTGGTGGTGCGGGTGCACCCGTACTTCCTCCCCGACCAGTCGGACCCGCAGGATCGCAAGTGGGTCTGGGGTTACGACGTGGAGATCGAGAACCACGGGGCCGAGGTGGTTCAGCTGATCTCCCGGCACTGGGTGATCACCGATGCCCTTGGCCGGGTCGAGGAGGTCGAGGGGGACGGGGTCGTGGGCGAGCAGCCCGTCCTGAAGCCCGGCGAGGCCTTCCGCTACACCTCCGGCTGCCCCCTGACCACGGCGTCCGGGGTGATGGAGGGGGAGTACCGGATGGTCACCGCCGACGGCGAGACCTTCGAAGCCCTGATCCCCCCCTTCAGCCTCGACCTGCCGGATCCGGGCCGGGTCGTGAACTAGGGCTGTCGTGAACTTGGGGGGGTGAAAGCCTCTAGTAGCTGAAGGTCTCGTAGACCTTCATCACGTCACCGCCCCAGGCCGCGTGATACAGCTCCAGCAGCCGGTCGGCGGGGGTCATGCCGCTGTCGGCGATCTCTTCCAGCGGAGCGAGATAGCCGGTCTCGTCCACCAGGCCGCCGGACAGTTCGCCCCGGCGCTTCAGGCCCTGCTTGGAGATGGCGACGAAATCCCTTGCCACGTCCTGCAGCGACCGCCCGGCGATCTCCGCCTTCAGACCGATGCGGGCGGCGTCCAGGCGCAGCTGGCGGCGCTGGTCCGGCGTCCAGGCCTTGGCCAGGTCCCAGGCGGCCTCGAGGGCGGCGTCGTCGTAGAAGACCCCGGTCCACAGGGCGGGCAGGGCACAGATGCGGTCCCACGGGCCGGAGTCCGAACCGCGCATCTCCAGATAGCTCTTCAGCCGCACCTCGGGGAACAGGGTGGTGAGGTGGTCGCTCCAGTCCTTGGCATTGGCCCGGTCGCCGGGCATGTCCTCGAGCTCGCCAGCCATGAACCGGCGGAACGACCGGCCCGACAGGTCCACATAGAGGCCCTTGCGCTTGGCAAAGTACATGGGGACGTCCAGGGCGTATTCCGCATAGGCCTCGAAGCCGAAGCCGTCCTCGAACACGAAGTCCAGGAGGCCGGTGCGGTCGGGGTCGGTGTCGGTCCACACCCGGGCCCGGGAGGACAGCCATCCGGTGGGCTTGCCCTCCACGAAGGGGGACTTGGCGAACAGGGCCGTGCCCAGCGGCTGCAGCGCCAGGCTCATCCGGAACTTCTTGACCATGTCGGCCTCGGAGCTGAAGTCCAGATTGGCCTGCACCGTGCAGGTGCGGAACATCATGTCGAGGCCCAGGCCGCCGCGCTTGGGCATGTATTCCCGCATGATCTTGTAGCGGCCCTTGGGCATGACCGGGATCTCGTCCCGCCGCAGCATCGGGGTGTGGCCGAGGCCGATGAAGCCCAGGCCCAGCTCGTCGGCCACCTCGCGCACCTCCCGCAGGTGGTCGCCGGTCTCCTTGCAGATGTCGTGCATGGACTTCAGCGGCGCGCCGGACAGTTCGAACTGTCCGCCGGGCTCCAGGCTGACATTGGCGCCGATGCCCGCCTTGCCCCCCTCCATCTGTCCCGGGCGCTCCAGGCCGATCAGGGTCTGGCCGCCATCGGGACGGTCCTCGTAGACGCCGGTCCAGCCGAAGCGCATCAGACCGGTGAGCAGGGCGTGGATGCCGGTTTCACCGTCATAGGGGATCGGGGCGAAGGAGCCCTTGCGGTAGCCGAACTTCTCGTGCTCCGCGCCCACGCGGAAGGCCTCGCGGGGTTTGCAGCCCTTGGCCATGGCGCCGACAAGGTCTTCCATGGTGAGGGGTGCGTCGTTCTTCGTTGAGTCCGCCAAGACTGAATTCCCCTACCCCGTCGAGCCGCCGTTTGCCGACCGGTCTCACCGCCATGGACGGCGGACTCGCCACATAAGCTGGTATTCGGCCGGGCTCAAGAGCGGGGCCAGTCCCCCCAGTGTGCCTGCCACAGGGCCAGCGCCGCCACGGCCGCGGTTTCCGCCCGCAGGATGCGCGGGCCGAGCGACATCGCCGTGACAGCGGGGTGGGCGCGCAGCCGGGCCGTCTCCGCCGGATCGAAGCCGCCCTCGGGTCCGATCAGCACCGCGCCGGAGACTGGACCGGCGGCTGGCCCCGAGTCCAGTCGATGGCCTGACGGAGACAGGGCTTGCGCCGGGTCGGACGGGGCAAGCCCCCCCTCGGCCAGGGTCTCGTCACAGAAGGTCAGGGGACGGTCGGCGGGCCAGGTGTCCAGCACCTTGTCCAGCCGCTCCGGCGGAAGGATCTCCGGCACATCCAGACGGCCGCACTGCTCCGCGGCTTCGGTGGCGATGGCGTGAAGACGGGACACATTGGTGTGATCCGAATTCGTCCGCCGCGTGGTGACGAGACGGATGCGCCTGACCCCAAGCTCCGTCGCCTTCTCCATCACCCACTCCAGCGGCGTGCGCTTGATCAGGGCCAGCACCAGCTCCAGGTCGGGGGTGGCCGCCTGCGGCCGGGTCTGTTCCGAGACGGTGAGGACGCTGTCCCGCTTGCCCACGGCGGAGAGGGCGGCCTGCCATTCCCCGTCCGCGCCGTTGAACAGCCGGACCTCGTCCCCCACGCCCTGGCGCATGACACCGGTCAGATAGCGGTGCTGGTCCGCCGTCGCCGTCACGGTCAGCCCCGCGCCCAGGGGTTGGGACACGAACAGCCGGATCATCGGCTCAGTGGCTCTCGCGGGGGACGGCGGCCCCCCGGCGACCCACCAGGAAGTCGAGGTCCGCGCCCTGGTCCGCCTGCAGGACATGACGGACATAGAGGGACTGGTAGCCGCCCTTCATGGCCGGTTCCGGAGCGGTCCAGTCGGCCCGGCGGCGGGCGAGTTCGTCGTCGGAGACCTCCAGGTGCAGGCGCCGCCCGGCCACGTCCAGCGCGATCATGTCCCCGTCCCGGACGAGGGCCAGGGGGCCGCCCAGGGCCGCCTCGGGCGCCACGTGGAGTACCGCAGCCCCATAGGCGGTGCCGCTCATCCGCGCGTCGGAGACCCGGACCATGTCCCGGACCCCCTGCTGCAGCAGCTTCCGGGGGATGGGCATGTTGCCCACCTCCGGCATGCCGGGATAGCCCCGGGGACCGCAGTTCTTCAGGACGAGAACGGTGTCCGGGGTCACGGGCAGGTCCGGGTCGTCCACCCGGGTGTGGAAGTCCTCGATGGACTCGAAGGTGAGGGCGGGTCCCCGGTGCTGGGTGAGGGCCGGCGTCGCCGCCGACGGCTTGATCACCGCCCCCTGCGGCGCGAGGTTGCCGCGGAGCACGGCCAGACCGCCCTGCGGGGTGAGGGGGTTGTCCAGGGTGCGGATCACCTCCCGGTTCCAGCAGACCGCGTCCTTCACGTTCTCCCCGAGGGTGCGGCCGGTGACGGTGAGGGCCCCGGTGTTCAGCCGCTCGCCCAGCTCCTTCATCACCGCGGGCACGCCGCCGGCGTAGCAGAAGTCCTCCATCAGGAAGCGTCCCGACGGCATCAGATCGACGATGCACGGCAGGTCCCGGCCCAGCCGGTCCCAGTCGTCCAGGGTGAAGGGCGTCTCGATCCGCCCGGCAATGGCCAGCAGGTGCACGACGGCATTGGTGGAGCCGCCCACCGCGCCGATCACCTTCACGGCGTTCTCGAAGGCCTCGCGGGTGAGGATCTTCGAGGGGGTGAGGTCCTCGTGCACCATCTCCACGATCCGGCGGCCGGACATCTGGGCCAGCGTCGCCCGGCGGGCGTCGGGGCCGGGCAGGGCGGCATTGCCGGGGAGGGTCAGCCCCAGCGCCTCCACCATCGTCGCCATGGTCGAGGCGGTGCCCATGGTGTTGCAGTGACCGGCGGAGCGGCTGTTGGCCGCCTCCGCGTCCAGGAACGCCGACAGGGGCAGGGTCCCGGCCCGGACCTCCTCCGACAGGCGCCAGACATCGGTGCCGGAGCCCAGGGTCTTGCCCTGGAAGCGCCCGTTCAGCATCGGCCCGCCGGACACCACGATGGCCGGCAGGTCGCAGCTGGCCGCGCCCATGACCAGGGCCGGCGTGGTCTTGTCGCACCCCGCCAGCAGCACCACCCCGTCGATGGGATTGGCCCGGATCGACTCCTCCACGTCCATGGAGGCCAGGTTGCGGAACAGCATGGCCGTGGGACGCAGATTGGTCTCGCCCAGGGACATCACCGGGAACTCCACCGGATAGCCCCCGGCCTGCAGCACGCCGCGCTTCACCTTGTCGGCCAGCTCACGGAAATGGGCGTTGCAGGGGGTCAGCTCGGAGAAGGTGTTGCAGATGCCGATCACCGGGCGGCCGTCGAAGCTGTCGGCGGGTTCCCCATGGTTCTTCATCCAGCTGCGGTGGATGAAGCTGTCCCGGTCGTGTCCGCCGAACCAGGCCTGGGAACGCAGCTTGCGGGTCATGGGCTCTACCTTCCAAACGTCCTGCGACCCATGCCGCAAAATCCGGGTGGGTGAAAGAGGCGTGCACCCGGAGCCGGGACCGGTAGCCGGGACCAGGGATCACGGGTAACCTGACATCAGATGCGCAAAGGTCGTGACAGGACCGCAATTGGCCTGCCAAGATGCGCCCATGAGCTTTACCAATCCCATCATCGAGGCGGGCCTGTCCGGCCTGACCGATCTGTTCGCCGACCGCGCCGTGACGCCGGTCGAGGTGTTCCAGTCCTACCAGTCCCGGATCGACGGGCTGGACGGGGCGCTGGGTTGTTATGTGGCCCAGGACAAGGCGGCGGCCGAGCAGGCCGCGCACGAGAGTGCCGAGCGCTGGGCCAAGGGCACGGCCCTTTCGATGATCGACGGGGCGCCCATTGCGGTGAAGGCCAACATCGCGGTGGCGGGCCTGCCCTGGCATGCCGGCATCGGGGCGTTCCGCGACCGGATCGCCGAGGATGACGCCCCGGTGGTGGCCCAGCTGCGGGCCGCGGGGGCGGTGATCCTCGGTCTCGTCAACATGCATGAGGGGGCGTTCGGGGCCCTCACCGACAATCCCTGGTTCGGCCGCACCCAGAACCCCTGGAAGCACGGCTACAGCGCCGGCGGCTCCTCCGGCGGCTCGGCGGCGGCGGTGTCGGCGGGCCTGTGCGCCGCGGCCCTGGGCAGCGATACCCTGGGCTCCGTCCGGATCCCGTCGTCGTTCACCGGAATCTTCGGCCACAAGCCCACCCAGGGCCTGATCTCCACCGGCGACGTCATCCCCATGAGCTGGACGCTGGACCATGTGGGCACCCATGGCCGCTCCGCCGACGACTGCGCCCGGCTGCTGGCCGCGGCCTGCGGGGCGGAGGCGGAGCTGGCCAGCGAGATCGCCCGCCCCTCCCCGCTGGAGAGCCTGATCGACGCCCCCATGGCCGTGCTGCGGCTGGACGGCTATCCCTGCGACGACGTCCAGAAGGCCGCCCTGGCCGCCGCCGTGGCCAAGGCCCGGCACCTGGGCTTCGAGGTGGAGGAGGTGGCGCTCGACGGCTACGACTTCCGCGAGGCGGTGCGGCTGGGGGTGATCATCTCCGGGGCCGAGTCCATGGCCGACCACGCCCTGGCCCTGGCGTCAGACCCGCAGGGCTTCTCCGAGGAGTTCCGGCGCAACATGGCCTATGGCGGAGAGCAGACCGCCGCGGTGCTGGCCGGGGCCTATCGCGACCTGGCGGGTCTGGCCGAGGCCGCCCGGGCGGCGCTGGGGGCCTATCAGGGCCTGTTGCTGCCCACCACGCCGTGCACCGCCTACAGCTTCGAGGCCGGCCAGTCCCCGGACGTGGCCCTGTTCACGACCCTCGGAAACGTGGTGGGGCTTCCCGCCACGGCCTTCCCCATCGGCCTGTCGGCGGACGAGCTGCCCCTGTCTGTCCAGGCGCTGGCCTGGGACGACGAGACCAGCCTCGGCCTCGCCCGGGCCCTGGCGGAACCGGTGGGTGCGCCGCCGAGCTTCCGGGGCTAGACCAGAACCGATCGTCTAGGGACGGCTGCTCCGGCAGCGGTCGGAGCAGTATTTCACCTCGTCCCAGACCTTTTCCCACTTCTTGCGCCAGGTGAAGGGGCGGCCGCAGGTGACGCAGGTCTTCTGCGGCAGGTCGGCTTTCTTCGGCTTCTTCGCCACCCTCAGCCCTCGTCCCGGGAGCCGATCAGGAAGTGGCCGTGCAGGGCGGCGATGGGCGCGGCGCGGGTCTCCTGCCAGGCCTCCACCTGCACATTGGCAATGCGGCGACCGGCGCGCTTGATCGTGGCCCGGGCGAAGGTGGTCCGGGGGCGGCCGCTGCGCAGATACTCGATGGTCACGTCGATGGTGCGGGGCTGGCGGCCGAGACCCGCTGAAGGGGATATCTGCGACAGGGACAACTGCGCCACCGCCGTCATCTCCATGAAGGCGCCGATGACGCCCCCGTGGATCGCCGGCAGGGTCGGATTGCCGATCAGGTGCTGGGAAAAGGGCAGGACGGCGGTCATCTCGTCCCCCGCCAGCTCGGCCCGGACCCCCAGGAAACGGGCATAGGGGATGCGCTGCAGGATCTCCGCCAGTCGGGCGTCGAGGTCGAGGGAGGGATCGGTGAGGTCACTCATGCCTTTACCCCTCCACCGGGCGCTGGCGGCGTGTGGCCCATGGCCCGCAGCACGGTCTCCGCCGGGCTCATGGCGCTGTTTGCATTGAGCATGAAGGCGGCCTGGGCGGTGGCCACCGGGTCGTCCCGGTCCACGTCATAGGCCTGGGCCCGCACGAAGGCCACCGACCGGGTCACCTTGTAGCAATGGGCATGGCAGAAGATGTCGAGGCCCGGACCCGCAGGCCGCATGTAGTCGATCCGCAGGTCCAGGGTGGCGATGGGCTGGTAGCTGTCCAGGGCCGCCATCACCGACTGGCCGCAGGTGTGGTCGAGGAGGGCGGTGACCACCCCGCCCGCGATGACGCCGGTATCGGGGTCCCCCACCAGGTCCGGACGGAAGCGCACCCGCAGCACGGCCTCGGCGGGATCGATGGAGACCATTTCCATGCCGATGGCAGCGGCGTGGGGCGAGGCCATCAGGACCTGGGGGGCAAGCTGGCGCATCATGTCGACGGGACGGGTCATGGGCGCACCCTATGCCAGCCCCCGGCCCTCCGTCGAGCGCTTCACGGCCGTCGGCCGCTGCCGTCTGTCGCGCGCCTGGTCGTATCCCCTTGAAGCCAAGGGGTTTGAGAGCGATATATGACGCAGCGCCCAAAAGGGCGTCTTGCAAAGGAACTTTCCGCCATGAGCGATTTCGATCGCCGTTTCGCGCGCCCCACCGCCGCCACCGTCGACATGTCGGTGGATGCGGGCCTGCGCGCCTTCATGCTGGGCGTCTACAACAAGCTGGCGCTCGGCCTCGTCCTGTCCGGAGCACTCGCCTACGCCTTCGCCTATACGCCGCTGGCGAGCCTGTTCTATGTCATGTCCGGTGACCAGGCCGTGGGCCTCACCGGCCTCGGCATGGGGATACGCTGGGCCCCGCTGCTCCTGATCCTCGGCGCGTCCTTCCTGATGCGCAACCCGACGCCGCAGAGCGCGGCCCTGCTCTACTGGGGCATGGTGTCCCTGATCGGCGCCAGCTTGTCGGTGTGGTTCATGATCTACAGCCTGGGTTCCGTGGCGCAGGTGTTCTTCATCACCGCCGCCGCCTTCGGGGGGCTGAGCCTGTTCGGTTATGTCACCAAGCGGGACCTGACCGGCATGGGCTCCTTCCTGATCATGGGGATGTTCGGCCTCGTCATCGCCTCGGTGGTGAACATGTTCATGCATTCCGGCATGATCAGCTTCATCGTCTCCATCCTGGGCGTGCTGATCTTCGCCGGCCTGACCGCCTATGACACCCAGCGGCTGAAGATGACCTACTACCAGCTGGGCGGAGACCAGGCGGCCATGGGCGTGGCCACCAGCTACGGCGCGCTGAGCCTCTATCTGGACTTCATCAACCTGTTCCAGTTCCTGATGGCCATCCTGGGCGGCAACCGCCGCTAGGGGTTCCCACCTGAAAATGCTGGAGGGCCGGGGGCGCAGGTCTCCGGCCCTTTTTCGTTGCGTCCGGGCGGTCTATAGGCAGGTTCTGTCCCGTTCCTGCCAGAGAGTCCGCCATGACCCTTCGTCCCCGCCGCAGCGTCCTCTACATGCCGGCCTCCAACCAGAAGGCCATCGACAAGGCCCGCACCCTGCCCTGCGACGCGGTGATCCTGGATCTGGAGGACGCCGTCGCCCCCGATGCCAAGGATCTCGCCCGGGAGCAGGCGGTGGCGGCCGTCAAGGCGGGGGGCTTCGGACAGCGGGAGGTGATCCTCCGCGTCAACGGGCTCGAGACCCCCTGGGGGGCCGCGGACCTCGCCGCCGCCGCCGCCGCCGGGCCGGACGGCATCCTGGTGCCCAAGATCAACAATGGCGGCGATGTCGCCCGCTACAACAATCACATCGACCACGCCCCGGCCCATACGCGGCTCTGGGCCATGATCGAGACCGGCCGTGTGCTGTTCCATCTGGAGGGGGTGGCCCAGGCGGCCGAGATGTCCCGCCTCGCCTGCTGGGTGATGGGCACCAATGACCTGGTGAAGGAGACCGGGGCCCGCCTCACCACGACGCGGGAGGCCCTGTGGGCGCCCCTGAGCCTCAGTGTGGCGGCCGCCCGGGCCTACGGGCTGGCCATTCTCGACGGCGTGTTCAACGGCCTGGAGGATCCGGAGGGGTTCGAGGCCCAGTGCCGCCAGGGGCTGGAGTTCGGCTTCGACGGGAAGACCCTGATCCATCCCAACCAGGTGGAGATCGCCAACCGCGTCTTCGCCCCCACCGCCGACGAGGTGACCTTCGCCCGGGCTGTCATCACCGCCTTCGCCCAGCCGGAGAACGCCGGCAAGGGCGCCATCCGCGTGGAGGGCAAGATGGCCGAGCGGCTGCACCTGGCCCAGGCGGAGAAGATCGTGGCCGTGGCCGAGGCGATCGCCGCCGCCGGCTGAGCGCGTCCGTCGGGTCCTAGTCCTTCAGGGACGCATAGGCGGCGTTGGACCAGCGCTTGTGCACCCAGAACCATTCCAGGGGGCGGGCGCGGACCTGGGCCTCGATGAAGGCGTTGACCTTGGCCACGCCCGCTTCCAGGTCCGTGTGCCGGGACCCGGTGTCGTCCAGGGTGATGGGCGGATGCACGATCACCCGGAAATGCGCCCGGGGCAGGCGCTCGACGGACATGGGCTGCAGCACCGTGCCGAACCGCAGGGCGAGCCGGCTGGGGGCCGCGGCGGTGTGGGCCAGCTGCCCCATGAACGGCGCGGCCACGCCACCGTTGAACTTCTGGTCGTTCATCAGGGCCACGGATTCGCCCCGCTTCATCGCCGTCAGCAGTTCCCGGCTGCCGTCCGAGCCCTTCGGCGCAAACAGCTGCACGCCGTACCTGGCGCGGGCGTCGCGGATCAGCTTGTCCACATAGACATTGTTCGCCGCCCGATAGGTCATCTGGCAGGCGATGCCGGCATCGACAATGGCGCAGGGCATCACCTCCCAGTTGGAGAAGTGGCCGGAGATGAACACCACGGGACGGCCGGACCGGCGGATCTCCTCCAGCCGTTCGGCGCCCACCACCTGCACCCGGCCGCGATGGGGCTGAAGCTCCTCCATGAAGGGCAGCTCGAAGGTGGAGCGCCCCAGATTGTCCCACTGGGCGCGGGCGAGCGCTTCCCGCTCCGCCGCGGGCATCTCCGGGAAGGCCAGGCGCAGGTTGCGCTGCACCACCTTGTGCGAGCCGGTCAGGGGGCCCAGCCGCAGGGCCAGCCAGCCCCCCAGGGCCGAGGCCGTCTCGATGTCCATCAGCCGCAGGAGGGCGAACACCACGACATAGGCCGCGGCTTCGAGACGCCAGAGCAGATCCTGCGCCAGAGAGGGCCGGGGTTGGGACATGGCCGTGGTTTAGGCGCCCTTGCGGTGCGGCGCAAGCGCCCGGTGCCGCCCGCCCGGTGCCGCCCGCCCGCTGCCGGTGTCACCCGATGGTGGCGCCGCCGTCGATGACCAGGGCCTGACCGGTCATGAAGGCCGAGGCCTTCGAGGCCAGATAGACCGCGGCACCGGCGATCTCGTCCGGTTCGCCGATCCGCCGCAGGGGGGAGCCGGAGGTGGCGCGCTTCAGCGTCTCCGGATTTTCCCAGAGCGCCCGGGCGAAGTCCGTGCGCACCAGACCCGGCGCGATGCAGTTCACCCGCACGCCGTGGGGCCCGAACTCCACGGCCAGGTTGCGGGCCAGCTGGAAGTCCGCGGCCTTGGACACGTTGTAGGCGCCGATCACCGGGGAGCCCCGCAGGCCGCCGATGGACGAGACGATGATGATCGAGCCGGACTTGCGTTCCATCATCTGCGGCGCGGCCATCTGGATCAGCCAGTGGTTGGCGATCACGTTGTTGGCCAGGATCTTCGAGAACTGGTCGTCGGAAATCCCCGACATGGGGCCGTAGTAGGGGTTGGAGGCCGCATTGCAGACCACCGTCGTCACCTGGCCGAAGGCGGCCATGGTGGCGTCATAGAGGGCCTGCAGCTCCGCCTTGGACGAGATGTTGGCGGGGACCGCGATGGCCGTCCCGGCCCCGTGGCGGGCATTGATCTCGGCGGCGACCTCGTCGCAGGGCCCGGCCTTGCGGGAGGAGATGACCACCCGGGCCCCGGCTTCGGCCATGCGTTCGGCAATGGCCTTGCCGATGCCCCGGGACGAGCCGGTGATGATGGCCACCTGGCCGGTCAGATCGAAGAGCGTCGAGGTCATGGGTCGTCTCCCGGGTCCCGGGCGTCTGTGCGCCGTCCCCGGTCAATGACCCGCCCGGCGGGCGGCGGTCAAGCCTGCGTGCGCGCCGGGGCCGACGCCGGAGCGGGTGCGGGGGTGTCGGCGAGGCTGGTGCGGCGACGCCAGAGGCCCCGGGGCCCCATCGGGCTGAAGGCCGCCGACAGGGTCGACGTCTCCAGCGCCCCCACGACCATCACCGCATCGGGGCGGCAGGCGGCCTCGAGGGCGGCCAGGACCCGGTCGTGGGCCTGGGGCGTCAGGCTGCCGAGCACGTTGCGGCACAGGATCAGGTCGAAGGTGCCCAGCCGGGTCAGGTCGTCCAGCAGGTTCAGCTCCACCCACTGGATCATCTGCCGCAGGTCGGCGCGGGCCCGCCAGTTCTCGTCGATCTTGTCGAAATGGGCCAGCAGCCGCCGGATGGGCAGGCCGCGCTGGACCTCGAAATGGGTGAAGAGGCCGGTCCGGGCCTTCTCCAGCGGGTAGCTGCCGAAGTCCACGGCCACGATCTCCACCGCCGCGGGGGCGGCGAGGTCGGTGGCCTGCATGGCGATGGAATAGGCTTCCTGGCCTGTGGCGCAGCCGGCGGACAGGACCCGCAGCCGTCCGTCGCCCCGGGCCGCGGCCGCGGCGGCGAGCTCGGGCAGGACCGTCTTGCCGATCTGTTCGAACACCGCGCGATCGCGGAAGAAGCTGGTTTCCTGCATGAGGGTGGCTTCCACCACCTGTCGGGTCAGGACCGGATCCGGCACCCGGCGGAGCTGCTCGAGCAGGGCCGGCACGCCGGGCACCTTTTCCCGCCGGGCCACGGGTCCCAGCCGGGTCTCGATGAAGAAGGCCTTGTCCGCGCGGATCACCACGCCGGCATGGCGGCGGACGAGCTCGGCGACGAATTCCAGGTCGGCGGGGGTCATATCAGGCCCACCGCTTCGAACTTCGAGGCAATGATGTCGCCATCGAAGGGCTTCATGATGTATTCCGCCGCGCCGTGGTCGATGGCCAGGCGGATGCGCTCGGGCCGGGACTCGGCGGAACAGAACACCACCACGGGCTTGGCCCCATTGGGCTCGGCCCGCAGCTGACGCAGGAACTCGATCCCGTCCATCACCGGCATGGACCAGTCCAGCAGGATCGCGTCCGGCATGGCGGCCCGGCAGTAGGTCAGGGCCTCGAGCCCGTCGCCGGCCTCGATCCCGTCGAAGTCGAGCTGTTCGACGATGCGGATCGCGACCTTGCGCATGACGCGGCTGTCATCGACTACAAGACAGGTTCTCACGCTCTTCATCCCCCCTCGACGATCCCCGGTCAGGCGGCGGCGCGTGCGGCACGCCGGACGGGGCGGGTCGACACGGCGCGCAGCCTGGGCCGGAACGGCGGATAGGCCGGGCGTCCGGCGAGCAGCACCAGCCGCTGGCTCCGGCCGTCGGCCAGGGTCTCCACGGCGATGGAACCCCCCAGCGCCCGCGCGGCGGCCTCCAGGGCGGTGAACTCGCCGGCGGTGTCGATCACCATCGAATCGGTGGTCTCGTCCTCCAGGGCGCGCATCAGGGCATCGGCCAGGCTGAAGGCCGGCTGGACGCGGACGCTGGCCGGCAGGTCGGCGGACAGGCGGACGGCACCGCCCGCGTCACGGGCGACCAGGGCGACGGCCACGGTGGGGTCTGGGGTGCGCTCGAGGATGAATTCGGCCATCAGCATGGCGGCTCCGCGCCAGTGGTCGAGCTGGTCCGCGCAGGCCGAAACCTCGCCGGCATCCACGGTCAGGGTGAAGTCGCGGCCCGTGCGGGCGGCCAGCGCCCGGGTCAGGAGGGCGAGGCCGCTGAAGGCATTGGCGAGGGGCGCGCGCTCCCGCGGGGTGCGCAGGGCGGCCCGGTGCAGGCCGGCCTCGACGGCGGGGGCGAAGGCCGGGTCCGGATCGGCCAGGGCCTCGGCCACCAGGCGAAGGGTGTGAGTGGTCAGGGGCGCGTCTGCCCCGTGCCGGGCGGCGGTCAGGCCGGCGGCGGCGGTGGTCGTGGCCCGGGTGTCGCCGGCGGTGACCAGCTGGTCCAGGGCCTGGGCCAGAGGCTCCACCGCAACGGGAGCGGGGGCAAGGCCGAGGGTCGCCAGCGCCCCCGCGGCGCGGGCATGGGCGAGGGCCGCGCCAAGCACGACAGTGATCTCGTCCGGTTCGGTAATCGCCTGCTGCATCTGACCCATGCCTCCCATGACAGCTCACTATCGGGGCGGTCAGGTTAAGGGTCCGTAGCATTTCAAATGATGAACGGGGTTTTAGCCAATATCTCCCGCCTTCACCCGTGAGGATGCGTCCGCCGGCGGAAGGTGTTCAGCATCTCGACAAACAACGAGAAGCCCATGGCGAAATAGAGATAGCCCCGGGGTACGTGGAAGCCAGTGCCCTCCGCGATCAGGGCCATGCCCACCAGCAGGATGAAGCTCAGCGCCAGCACCTTGGCCGTGGGCCTGCGCTCGATGAAGGTGGCCACCGGGGCGGCGGCGACCATCATCAGGAGGGTGGCCACGATCACTGCTCCCACCATCACCGGGATCTGGCCGGACATGCCCACCGCGGTGATCACGCTGTCGAGGGAGAAGACGATGTTGATCAC
>CAIQUG010000161.1 GCA_903874895.1 uncultured Caulobacterales bacterium
CAGACGCCGCGAGCGCCACGGCGATCGAGCGCCAGGAATGATGAACAGGCATTTGAAGTCCCCCGAGATTGAACAATCGAAGGCTCGCCTAACCCCGGCGCGTGACAGACACATGACGGTTGTACGAAGTTTATCCCAGTCAAATTAAGTAAAATCACGGCAACACGGACGATTGCACGAAGCGCCGCTTGGGCGCTGCGCGGTTCAGACCGGTTGCGCAGCGTCCAGCATCCACCTGCGGCTCGCTTCGATCCGGGACTCGTTGGCAGGGCCGGAAGACTCGCTGATCGGGATGAGCAGGGCGGAGCCGATCACGCCCACGGCCAGGGTCTGGGCCGACAGGCGGTCCATCCGGGCATAGTCCTGCGACCGACTCTGCAGCAGCCGCAGGAGGTTGATGCCGCGACGGCGGCGCATGTCCGCCGCACAGGGCGCCAGCCGCGGAATCCGGATGGCGGCAACGGCCACCGCAAAGGTCGCCCGGCCCACATCGAGCCCCTCCATCGGATCCGCCGGGACCAGGTCGCCGGAGCCGCTGGCCTCCACGTCCGCCACGGAGGTCAGCAGACGCGTGATGATGTACTCCAGGCCGGCAATGACCAGGTCTTCCTGTGTCGGATAGCGATAGGCGAGCGTCGTCGGCCTCAGACCGGCCAGGGCGGCGACGCTGCGATGGGTCACGGCCGACACCCCTTGTTGCGTCAACTGGATGGCGCAGCACTTCGCCGCATCCAGCCGCCAGTCCTGCGGAAGGGCCACGCCGTGCACCACGCCAGGCGCGGTGACGTCTTCGGCGAGGAGTTCGTAGAGCACGTCACCCAGCGCGCCGTCGTCCAGACGGGGATCCCGGTCGGGCAACAGGTTCGCGAACAACCGGCGCAGACACAGGCGGCGGAGCGCCCGGTAGGCCGGGATGTCGGCCAGAGCGACCGAATAGGCGAACTCGTCGATGAAATAGCCCTCGATAAGACCGCTGCGAACCACGACCTCGGGAAGTCCGGCATGGCGCGCCAGTCCGTTCCAGGCGTCGGCGCGGACGTCACGCCACTCGGACAGGGCCGAGCGGACCTGACTGTCCCAGCCGCCGGCCTGCACGCACTCGAGGAACAGGACCGATAGGTCGCGCCGATCCGCTGCGGCATGGTCCAGCATCATCTCGGCGACATCGGCGATGGCCAGGCCCTGGCCGGTCGGGATCCGGTCGCGCATCTGCGCCCAGGCGCCGAGATTGTGTCGGTCCTCGGCAGCCGCCTCGGCGAGGACCCGCGCGATGATGTTCTCTCGCGAACCATAGCGGCTGGTCAGGGACGAGACCGAGAGCCCCAGCTCCGCGGCCAGCGGCCGAAGGGTCAGCCCGGCGAAGCCATCCTTCGCGACAAGGCGCGCCGCCGCCCGCAGCAGCGGGCTGGCTGCGGCGGGAACGGCGCCTTCCGGGGGGGATGGGGACGACAGCATCGATCGGTGACTAGGGGAGACATGGCCATCACACAAGGCCCCCTGCGATTGGCGCCGCCCGTCTCGCGTTCGGGGGGCGCGATGCCGTTTGCGAGACTGGCGCTGGCGGGAGACGAATGTCCGCTCAGGGTCGACATACGCCTTTGAGTCCCGGTCCGAAACGCGACATTCGCGATGGTCGCGCGGAACGGTCGAGGCCGCGAGTAGCTGACCGAGTTAACCTCGCCCAAGCGTGTCCAGAGGACCCGAAGAGACGTGAGCAAGAATACGTCTCAGTGCCGCGATGTTGTTTCAGGACGCGCCGGACAAACAGGTCTCCCTGACCGATCCCGACGCCCGTTCCATGG
>CAIQUG010000162.1 GCA_903874895.1 uncultured Caulobacterales bacterium
TCCCGCGACTATGCCATGCGCATCTGGATCGATCCGGACAAGGCGGCCGCCCGCAACCTGACCACCGACGAGATCGTGGCGGCGCTGAAGACGCACAATCTCCAGGTCGGTGGCGGCCTGTTGGGGGCGGCCCCCTTCAGCAACACGCCCGGCGCCTTCCAGATGACCGTGGAAACCCAGGGTCGGCTGGACAAGCCCGAACAGTATGCGGACATCATCATCAAGCGGGACGCGGCCGGACACATCACCCGGGTCCGGGACGTGGCGCGCGTCGAGCTGGGAGCCCAGGACTACACCGTCAATGCCTACATGTCCGGCTACCCGGCCGCAGCCCAGGGCATCCAGGCCCAGCCCAATGCCAACGCCCTGGCCACCGCCGACATGATCCTGGCGGCCATGAAGGAGCTGAAGAAGGACTTCCCGCCGGGTCTGGACTACAAGATCATCTACAACCCGACGGAATATGTCCGCGCCTCCATCGACGAAGTGAAGAAGACCCTGCTGATCGCGCTGGGTCTCGTGGTCCTGGTGGTCCTGCTGTTCCTGCAGAGCTGGCGGGCGGCTCTGGTGCCGATCCTCGCCATTCCTGTGTCGCTTGTCGGCTCCTTTGCCGTGATGGCGGCCTTCGGCTTCTCCCTGAACAACCTGTCCCTGTTCGGTCTGGTGCTGGCCATCGGCATCGTGGTCGATGACGCCATCGTCGTGGTGGAAAATGTCGAACGGCACCTGCGCGACGGGCTGACTCCCCGCGAGGCCGCGCACAAGACCATGGACGAGGTCGGTGGCGCGCTGGTGGCCATCGCCCTCGTGCTTGTGGCGGTGTTCGTACCCACGGCCTTCCTGTCCGGCATTTCCGGTCAGTTCTACCGGCAGTTCGCCCTGACCATCGCCACGGCCACGGTGATCTCGCTGATCGTGTCCATCACCCTGTCGCCGACCATGGCCGCACTGATCATGCGTCCTCATTCCCATGAAAAGCCCCGCGGGGTGCTCGGTCGCCTCGGCCGGGCCTATTCTGACCGCTTCAACGGCGGCTTTGACGGCCTGAGCCGCTTCTACGGCGTGGTGACGGCACGAACGGTCCGGGCGGGCACCTTGATGGTCATTCTCTATGTGGGCCTTCTGGCACTCACCGGCTGGCGGATCGGGGCCACCCCCACGGGCTTCATCCCGGCCCAGGATCAGGGCAACTACCTGGTGGCGGTGCAACTGCCTCAGGGCGCGTCGCTCGCCCGCACCGACGTGATCGTACGCGATCTGGTGACCCGGATCCTGAAGGTGCCGGGGATCAAGGCTGCCTCGGTCTATGTGGGGACCGATCCGGTCACCCAGGCCAACGTGTCCAGTGCCGGGCAGATGTATGTGATCCTCGACAGCTTCGAGAAGCGCACGGCAGAACACCGCTCCAGCAGCAGCATCCTCGCCGCCGTGAAGAAGGCCGTGGCACCGGTGGTGGGCGCGGACGTCCGCGTTCTGCCGCCGCCTCCGGTTCGCGGCATCGGCAGCGCGGGCGGCTTCAAGCTGGTGATCCAGGATCAGTCGGGCGCCGGTCCCCGGGCTCTGGAGCAGGTGGCCAACGCCGTTGCCGAAGAGGCCAAGAAGCAGCCGGCCATCGGCACGGCCTTCACCACTTTCAACACGAAGACCCCACGGATCACGGCAGACATCGATCGGGACAAGGCCGAGATGCTCGGGGTCCCGACGGCCTCGGTGCTGTCGACGATGCAGACCTATCTCGGCTCCACCTTCGTCAATACGTTCAACCTGTTCGGCAAGACCTTCCAGGTGCTGGCCCAGGCGGAATATCCCGCCCGCCAGGACGAGGCGGACATCTCGACCCTGCAGACCCGCTCCTCCAGCGGCAGCATGACTCCCCTGGGAGCCGTCATGTCGGTCCGGCACACGACCGGGCCTTACCGGGTGCTGCGATACAACCTCTTCCCCGGCGCCGAGGTTCAGGGCGACACCGCCCCCGGCTATTCCACCGGCGAGGCCCTGAAGGCCATGGAGGATGCGGCACAGCGGGTGCTGCCCGCCGGGTTCAGCTATGAATGGACGGAGCTCGCCTACCAGCAGAAGCAGGCTGGCAATACCGGCGGTCTGGTGTTTGCGCTGGCCGTGGTCTTCGTGTTCCTGCTGCTGACCGCCCTCTATGAAAGCGTGACCCTGCCGCTGGCGGTGATCCTGATTGTGCCCATGTGCCTGCTGGCGGCGTTTGCCGGCGTCAATCTGATGGGTCTGGACAACAATATCCTGACCCAGATCGGCCTTGTGGTCCTGATCGGACTTGCGGCGAAGAATGCGATCCTGATCGTGGAATTCGCCCGCCAGGCGGAGGAGGACCAGGGCATGGACCGTTGGGCTGCCGCCATCGAGGCGGCGCGGACCCGCCTGCGGCCGATCCTGATGACCTCCCTCGCGTTCGTGCTGGGGGTCGCCCCCCTCGCCTTCGCCACCGGCGCGGGCGCGGAGATGCGCCAGGCCCTGGGGGTCGCGGTGTTCTTCGGCATGCTGGGCGTGACCTTCTTCGGCCTGGTGTTCACGCCGCTGTTCTATGTGCTGTGCCGCAGGCTCTCCCAGCACATTCCCCAGCCTCGGCTGCGGAAGTCCATCCCCGCACCGGATGCGGGAGAGCCGTCATGAGCGTCGGTCCGCGCACACGGGCCGCCGCCCTCCTCGCTCTCGTGGCGATGGTTCCCGCAGGCTGCGCCCTCGGCCCGAACTATCGCCCGGCCCTGGATACGACCCCGGCCCCCCGGATCTTTGCCGCGGCGACGCCGGCGACCGTCACGACCGATCCCGTCGTGGATGACTGGTGGCGCCTGTACAACGACCCGGCCCTGGACGGGCTGGTCAAGGAGGCGCTGACGGCCAATACCGACCTGCGGATCGCGAGCGCCAATCTCAGCCGCGCCAAGGCGGTCCTCAGCGAAGCTCGGGACGGACTCTACACCCCGTCCACACAGACCTCGGTCAGCGCCACGGAAGGGCGGTCCGGCACCTCCAACCTGCTGGCGTCCCTGTCCGGAACCAAGGCCCGGGCCGGCCCGTCGGACACGGCCAGCTTCTCCGCCAGCTATGAGATCGACCTGTTCGGCCGCCTGCGCCGGGGGGTCGAGGCGGCCCACGCCGACGAAGAGGCCGCCAAGGCCGCCCTGGACTATGCCCGCGTGGCCATCGCCGCCCAGACCGCCGCGGCCTATGCCGAGGCCTGCGCCTACGGGGCCTCGGTGGCGGCCGCCCAGCTCAGCCGCGACATTGCCCGGCAGACGGCGGAGGTCACGGCCACCCGTCGGAACCTCGGTGCCGCCTCGGACTTCGATGTCAGCCGCGCAGCGGCCCTCGCGAGCCAGGCCGCAGCGGCCGTCCCGGCCCTGGAAGCGCAGCGGCGGTCGGTCCTGTTCAGCCTGGCCGTCCTCACCGGACATCCCGCGGAGACAGTGATCCCCGCGGCCCAGAGCTGCACCCGCGCGCCCCGTCTGGGCACCCTGCCCGCGGTGGGAGATGGCGCGTCGCTGCTTCGCCGCCGTCCCGACATCCGCGAAGCGGAGCGCATGCTGGCCGGAGACACAGCCCGTGTGGGTGTCGCCACAGCCCAGCTGTTCCCGATCATCAGCCTCGGCGGTCAGCTGGCCGCCGCAGGCGCCACGCCGGACAAGGCCGTGCGCTATTCCGGGACATCCTTCAGCGTCGGGCCCGGGCTGACCTGGTCCGGGCCGAACGTCCTGGCGGCCCGGGATCGCATCCGGGCGTCCAGCGCGACGGCAAGAGCGTCCCTTGCCCGGCTCGACGGCACCGTCCTTCAGGCCTATCGCGACGTGGAAACGGCCCTGGCGACCCTGGAGGGGGTCAAGCAGCAGAACACCGCCCTGCGCACTGCCCGGGACCAGCTGCGCACCGCCGCGACCCTGGCCCAGCTGCGATATGACGACGGCGCGGCCAGCTTCCTCGACCTGCTGGATGCCCAGCGCAGCCTGCAGCTGGCGGAAAGTGATCTGGCCGCGTCCGATCTTCGTCAGTCCGATGCAGAGATTGCCCTGTTTCGCGCCCTGGGCGGCGGGTGGAAAGCCGCGCCGGCGATCCATGACCCGGACCCGCGCCGAGGGGGCTGACCCCCCGATCAAGCTGCCTAAAATGGGCTCTCATTTTGTGCGCCCAAATTGGGTGGGCATTTTCGCTTTGGGCGACGACATCCACGACCCCGTTGCGCCTTCGGTGCAAAAGACAACACGTCCCGGGGACGTCCAAGGCACGGACAAATCCTCTCCGCATTGTCCGTGACAGACCTCGCCAGCACACGAGGCTCCCAACCATTTGATTATCAGAAACAATCGTATCAATCACACTGCCGGTCGCACGAAATACTTACAATTTGCCAATACTGTTAGATAAATTGAATTAAATATAAATATACATTTAATTCTCATTTTGGCACATTCGACGCAATATCCAATCTCGACAACAGCCCGATCCATCGAAATGGAGGGCTGTATTCATGACCATCGACACGGAATTACATGGTAGGCCAAAAATCCTGGCGATCTACACGGAGCGCCGCTCGGCTCTGGTGCGATATTTCTCGAGCAAAACCGGGTCCTTAGACCTGGCCGAGGACATTGCCCAGGATATCGCCACCCGGATCATGGGGCTGCCGGACACAGCCCTGGCCGAGATCAGTCATCCCGTCGCATTCCTTTACCGCGTGGGATCGAACCTGATGCTGGACAGGGCCAAGTCGAGGCAGAGGGCCGCAGCCCGGGACCATGACTGGTCCAGCCTGCAGACGACACAGACTGGGCTGGAGCCCGTGGCCGACCTGCCGGCGGCAGACGACGCAGCCCATGCCCGCCAGCGCATGGATCAGGTGATGGCGGTCGTCGCAACCCTTCGACCGCAATGCCGCCGGGCCTTTCACCTCCACAAGCTCGAAGGCCTGTCCCATGCGGAGGTCGCCGTGCATCTCGGGATTTCCCGGAGCGCGGTGGAAAAGCACATCAGCCAGGCACTCCGCACGCTGCTGCGGGAACTGCCGTAACCAGCCGTCGTATTTTTGTACGAAGAACTATCGTTTCAACTGAGGGGCCTGGCGGAGGGCGTCGTCTGTCCATGAAGCCACTCAGGACCCACCATGCGACACGCCGCGCTGCCCCCCTTTGACGAACGCTCCCTGGCCGAGGCGCTGGCGGTCGCCTGGTCCCTGCGTCTGGCCGGCACGGATCCGACGGAAACCGACATGGCGGACTTCACCGACTGGCTGCTGGCATCGCCAGGGAATGCGGCGGCCTGGGATCGTCTGGAGCAGGTGGCCCGGACCCTGAGGCAGATGGCAATGGACCTACCCGGCCATGCGGATCAATAGCCAGGCGACGCCGCCGCCCAGCAGCAGCCCCACGGCCAGGGCCCAGATCCGGGCCGGCTGCAGGCTCGCGCGCGGATCGTCCAGCGGCTTCTTCCCGTCGATCATCGACCGGACGAGGTTCTCGCGCTTGAAGACCGTATAGAAGGCGATCGCCACCAGATGCAGGCCCACCAGACCCTTCAGCAGGTCAAAGGCCAGACCATGCCAGTGTGACGCCAGCCGCCCGGTGTCATAGTCCACCAGACTGGCGAGGGGCCCGGACTCGAGCCCGTCCGTATCCACTGCAAACAGTCCAAGAGCGACAATCGTCCCCGTGAGGCCAATCAGGAGCACCACGCTCCAGCCCCCCATCGGGTTGTGACCCGCGGACAGGTCCTTCGGACCCACGGCCTTCGATACAAGGCTGCGGGCATAGGCCAGCACGGTCCCGGGACCGCGCAGAAAGTCGGAAAACCGTGCCGTCGAGCCGCCGAACAGCCCCCACCACAGGCGGAAGACAACGAGGCCCGCCGTCAGTGCACCGACGGTCCGATGCAGGGACAGCTGGCGGGTGGAGATGCTCCACCACGCCAGACCGATCAGGATCACGAGTCCCCAGTGGAACAGCCGCGTCGGGAGATCCCAGATGCGAACGCCGCGCGGTGCCGACATGGGTCTAGTGTTCGTCCTTGGCCTTGAACTCTTCGTGGCAGGCCTTGCAGGCCCCGCCCACGGCCTTCATGGCGGCACCGGCGGCAAGCAGGTCACCCTTCTGCGCCGCAAGATTGTAGGTATGGGCTGCGGCGGCCAGATCGGCCGCGGCCTTGCGGAATGCATCGGGCTTGGCCCAGATGTCGGCCTTGGCCTCAGTCTTCACGCCGCTCTCCGGGCCGGAGCCGGCGGGGAAATGACCGGGAAGCTTCGGGGCCTCGGCGTCGAGGATGGCCGCAAACTTCTGGATTTCCGTGATGGACGGCGGAACCTTCTTGAACTCCTCGCCAGAGCCCTTCGCGGCCTTGCCCAGGACATGGAAGAAGTCCTTCCGGGACTTGACGATGGACGCAGCGTCATCGGCGAAGGCGGAGCCGGCAACGGCCATCACGGCCACAGCCGCCAGCACTCGAAAGGTCGTGTTCCGTGTCATTCGCCAGAGCTCCATCGATGATCCATCGGTGATCGCCGAAGGCTGCACGCCCGACCATCACCCGTTCCGGGTGTAGTCGTCATCATCGACGGTTTGATGTCAATCCTGGCAGAGGGTCAGCTGGCCAGCCGGGCGACCAGGGCGTGGTACTGGTCCCACAGGGCCTTGGGAAGCCGGTCCCCGAACCGCTCATAGCCGGACGGAATGGTCGCCGCCTCTTCGTGCCAGACCTCACGGTCCACCGACAGAAGGGTGGTCAGCTGGGCGTCCGTTAGTCCGAGGCCGGACGTATCCAGCGACGCCCGTGTCGGCAGGCGGCCGATCGGGGTCTCCTGGGCCTCGGCCTTGCCTTCCAGACGCTCCACCACCCACTTCAGCACGCGGCTGTTCTCGCCAAAGCCCGGCCAGACGAACTTGCCGCGCTCGTCCTTGCGGAACCAGTTGACGAAGTAGATGCGCGGCAGCTTCGCCGCGTCATGCTCGCGGCCCAGCTTCAGCCAGTGGGCGAAATAGTCGGCCATGTTGTACCCGCAGAAGGGCAGCATGGCGAAGGGGTCGCGCCGCAGCTCGCCGACCTTGTTCTCCGCCGCGGCCGTCCCTTCGGAGGCCACGTTGGAGGCCATGAATACCCCATGCTCCCAGTCGAAGGCTTCCGTCACCAGCGGCACGGCCGAGGCCCGGCGGCCGCCGAACAGGATGGCCGAGATCGGCACGCCCTTCGGGTCTTCCCATTCCGAGGCAATGATCGGGCACTGGCCCGCGGGCACGGTGAAGCGCGAATTCGGGTGGGCGGCCGGCTCGCTCGAGGCCGGGGTCCAGTCGCGGCCGCGCCAGTCGATCAGATGGTCCGGCGGCACGTCCGTCAGGCCTTCCCACCAGACGTCCCCGTCATCGGTCAGGGCCACGTTGGTGAAGACGCAGTTGGCATAGAGGGCGTCGATGGCGTTCTTGTTGGTGCTGAGCCCCGTCCCCGGGGCCACGCCGAAGAAGCCGGCTTCCGGATTGATGGCATAGAGCCGGCCATCATCGCCGAACCGCATCCAGCAGATGTCGTCGCCGATGGTTTCGGCCTTCCAGCCCGGCAGGGTGGGCTGGAGCATGGCCATGTTGGTCTTGCCGCACGCGCTGGGGAAGGCTGCGGCGATGTAGTGCTGCGCCCCTTCCGGCGAGGTCAGCTTCAGGATCAGCATATGCTCGGCCAGCCAGCCCTCGTCCCGGGCCATGATCGAGGCAATGCGCAGGGCGTAGCACTTCTTGCCCAGGAGGGCGTTGCCGCCGTAGCCGGAGCCATAGGACCAGATCTCCCGGCTTTCGGGGAAATGGACGATGTATTTTTCCTCGTTGCACGGCCACGGCACGTCCGCCTGGCCCGGTGCCAGGGGGGCGCCCAGGGTATGGACGGCAGGAACGAAGAAGCCGTCCTCGCCCATTTCCTCCAGCGCCGCTCGGCCCATGCGGGTCATGACGCGCATGGAGATCGCCACATAGGCGCTGTCGCTGATTTCCACGCCGAGTGCCGAGATCCGCGAGCCCAGCGGCCCCATGCAGAAGGGAATGACGTACATCGTCCGACCGCGCATCGCGCCGCGGAACAGGCCGTTGAGGGTCGTCCGCATCTCTGCGGGCTCGACCCAGTTATTGGTCGGACCGGCGTCGGCCTTGTCCTGGGAGCAGATGAAGGTCCGGCTTTCGACCCGGGCCACGTCCCGGGGGTCCGAGGCGGCGTAGAAGCTGTTCGGACGCTTTTCCGCGTTGAGGGGACGCAGGGTCCCGGCGGCCACCAGCTGGGCGGTCAGCTGGGTCCACTCCTCGTCCGATCCATCACACCAATGGATGCTGTCCGGTTCGGTCAGGGCGGCGATTTCGGCCACCCAGGCGATCAGGCGCTTGTGTTTGGTGGGGGCATCTTCCAGCCCACGGGTCAGGGTGGTGGCGATCACGCGCGAGCTCTCACTTCTGCTGCACAGGACGAAAACGGCGTCTTGTCATGAAACCTAATGCCCAAATTTGGCGCTGGCACAACCGTCTCAGCAACATCGAGGCCACAAAACCGGCACTCACATGCCCCGCAACAGATCGATACCGACAATTCGTCGCCGCCCCCTAGGCGATCGCTCACCAGCGCCTATGTTCAGGCAAATCATAAGGGAGCGCGCCATGCCCATCGTTCACCAGTCCGCTCTGGGTTTCGATCTCACCCCCCCCTCCGAGTCGGACCGCATCCGTCTCGAGGCCTCCCTGACCCGGGAAGAAGGCGAGGTCCTGCTCCATCACGGGACCGAGGCCCCCTTCTGCGGCGGCTTGCTCAACAACAAGCAGAACGGCGTGTATGTCTGTCGCCTGTGCGGCCTGCCCCTGTTCCATGCGAAGACGAAGTTCGAGAGCGGAACCGGCTGGCCATCCTTCTTCGAACCCATCGATCCGTCCCATGTGGTCGGCATTGTGGACCGCAGCTATGGCATGGTCCGGACCGAGACCCGCTGCGCGCGCTGCGACAGCCATCAGGGTCATGTCTTTCCGGACGGGCCACCGCCGACGCGGCTGCGATACTGCATCAACTCGGTATCGCTCAGCTTCGTCGAGAACAGTACCGCCCTGCCCGATCCCCTCGGCCGGGGTGACCACATCGTGCCCGCCTGACGACGCTCCCGGCCGCCAGGACGGTCAGCCGCCCGGTCGGATCAGCGGCGTGGCAAAGTCGATGACGCACATTTCGCCATAGGAGGGATGCGGTCCGCAGGCCACGCCCGCCACGCGGAAGTTCGGCTCGAAGATGTTGACCCGGTGGCCACGGCCGCGAATGCCCCGGTCGATGACCAGCTGGGCCACGACGTCCCGGGGCCGGCTGTAGCCATAGGCGATGTCCTCCGCCGAGATCCCGGCGAAGACACCATGATGCTTCAATCGCTCGCTGAAGCCGCGGTCACCTTCTCCGTGGCCCGTCTCTCCGGTCCGGCTCTGCGCTTCCACGTGGTCCCGGGCCGTGGTCTGCAGCAGCGCCTCCGGTGCCAGCGGGGCGACGGCAGTCTGCTGCTCCAGGAACCGGATGGCCTCGTCCAGGGCACCTTCATCGCCGTCCGCGGGATTGGCATAGCGCCCGGACCTTTCCGTCTCGGCCGCCACCTCCCGCAGGTGCCGGACGTATTCCCGGGGATGGGTCCGGGCGAAGTTCACCTCGGCGAGCACTGCGGCCTCCGGCGACACCTGCGGCCGGGCAGCCGGCGGCGGCGATGCGCCCGCCGTGCCACTGACCAGCAGACCGATGACGCCGACGGCACGAATCCATCCTGAGCGTCGCATGGCCGGCTCCCGACTCAGTAGCTCTTGGGCAGGCCGAGAACCCGCTCGGCGATGAAGTTCAGGATCATCTCCCGGCTGACAGGGGCGATCCGGGCGATCATGGCCTCGCGGAAATAGCGTTCCACGTCGTACTCCTTGGCATAGCCCATGCCGCCGTGGGCCAGGACCGACGCCTCGCAGGCATTGAAGCCGGCCTCGGCCCCCAGATACTTGGACGCGTTGGCCTCCGCACCGCACTCCCGTCCGGCGTCGTGGAGGGCAGCCGCCTTGAAGGCCAGCAGATTGGCAGCCTCCAGTTCGGCCCAGCACTTCGCCAGCGGGTGCTGGATGCCCTGGTTCTGGCCGATGGGCCGACCGAACACCACCCGCTCCTTGGCATATTGGGCAGCCTTGCGCAGGGCCGCACGGCCAAGGCCCACGGCTTCCACCGCGAACAATACCCGTTCGGGATTGAGGCCCTGCAGCAGGTACTTGAACCCCTGTCCCTCCTCCCCGATCAGGGCGTCATGGGGCACCAGCAGATCGTCGATGAACAGGGTGTTACACTCCACCGCCCGACGGCCCATCTTCGGGATCGGCTTGGCGTCGATCCGGCTGCGGTCGAAGTCGGCGAAGAACAGGGACAGGCCGTCCGTGGGCTTGCGGGCCTCCTCCTTCGGAGTGGTACGGGCGATGATCAGGATCTTGTTGGCCCGCTGGGCCGAGGTCGTCCATATCTTGCGGCCGTTGATCCGGTAGCCCTCGTTGGTCCGCACCGCCCGGGTCTCCAGGCTCGCGGTATCGAGGCCGCTGTTCGGCTCGGTCACGGCAAAGCACATCTTGTCCTCGCCGGAGATGATCCGCGGCAGGCTGACGGACTTCTGCGCCTCGGTGCCGAATTTCACGATGGGCATGGGACCGAAGATGTTCAGATGGATGGCCGAGGCCCCGGTAAAACCTGCACCGCTCTCGGCGACGGTCTGCATGACGATCGAGGCTTCGGTCAGGCCCAGGCCCGCTCCGCCCACGGACTCCGGCATGGCCACGCCGAGCCAGCCGCCCTCCGCCATGGCCGCGACAAACGCCTCGGGGAAGCGACCGGTCTCGTCGGTCTCGCGCCAGTAGTCGTCGTTGAAGTCTGCGCAGACCCGGGCGACGCCCTCGCGGATGGCTTCCTGTTCATCGCTCAGCCAGAAACCCGACATGCTTCTTCCCTTGTTCTACAGACGCTCGAACCGTTGCGGGTCCAGTCGCCGCGCCAGCGGTCCCGGATCCTTGCCTGCCAGATAGTCCGCAATCAGGCCCGCCACAAGCGGGGCCAGAAGCCAGCCGTTTCGTCGCAGGCCCGTGGCCAGAAGCAGCCCGGCCCGACGGGATGGACCCACCAGGGGCAGGGCGTCCGGAGTTGAAGCGCGCAGACCGACCCGAACCGTCATCCCGGCGGTTTCCAGCCCCGGGGCAAAGGTCGCCGCCGCCGCCATCAGGGCCTGCGAGGTCTCATGGGACGGTGTCAGACTGCGGATGTCCGCCTCCATCGTGGCCCCGATCATGACGGCCCCGTCCGCCTGCGGGGCGACATAGGCCCCCGGCCCGCGGACGAAGGGCGCACCGGGCGGAACCACGCCGGGCACGGTCCGAAGGATCTGGCCGCGGATCGGCGTCAGCACCGCAAGCTCGGCAGCAACACCGGCCAGCGTTTCGCTCCCCTGCCCCATGGCGATGACCGTCTGACGGGCGACGATCCGCCCGCCGGCATACTGCCAGGTCCCGTCCGCCGCCGGGTGCAGGGTGGCGTCGATCCGCCCCCCCCCCCTGCGGGTGAATTGCGCCCCGAGGCGGCGCAGTGCCGCCTCGGCATCCACGGCACGCTCATCGGGCAACCAGCGGATCGAACCGTCCCACCGCTGCAGAAAGGGTGCCAGGGACTGGGCAAAATCGAGGGACACCTGTTCCCCGGGTTGGACGGCCCCGACCTGCGGCGACGGGGACAGCAGCAGTCCGCCACAGGCCCGGAGGGGAATCCCGAACCTTTCGGCAAAGGCGGGCCAGGCCAAGGCCCCCGCGGACAGGACGGATGCGGCGTCCCGGGATGCCGGGTCCAGCGCCGCCTCGCTGAGGGGTGCGATCATGCCCGCCGCCACCCGCGACGCATCCGTTGCCAGGGCCGGTCCCGCCAACAGCACGTCCCGGCCTTGATCGGCCAGCAAGGTTGCCACGGCACTGCCGACGGCACCCGCCCCGATCACGAGGATTTCCGTCGAGATATCGGCCGCGATATCGGAATGGCGTTCAGACTGGGAAATGGCTCGCGCGCCTCCGGATCGCGCCGACCTGTCGGATGGGCGGTCCGCTCATAGCGTCACCGGCACCGGCCGTCACCCGCAAACGGGACAGTCAGAGCGCTTCGTGACGGGCCCGGGACCAGCCCTTGGAAAAGGCATCTGCCGTGCGCGTTTCCTGGAAGATCACCTGCTTCACCGCACCACCCGGCAGAGGGTCAGAGCGGACCATCACCAGCGGCGCATCCGCCCCGCCATCCACCGCGCCCGACGCCAGCGCCGCGGCTGCTGTTTCGATGAACCGGTCGAGAAAACGACCGAACAGCCGGTCCTCCTCGCCCTCGCAGACCGGCACCGTCAGAACAATGTCCGTCATGGCCGAAACTCCACTCCGTCCGGCAGGTGTGCGCCGCCGACCTCAGTGCATGGTCCTCTCAATTGCGCTGCACCGCAACCAAAAACACAGCGAAACCCGGCGCTCCGCCGTTCGGAACCCCGGGGGAAGCGACCGGCCGAAACCCAGACTAACACTCTGTAATGTTGAGATATAACTCAGCCCCACCCCCTGAGGGTGCGCCTCGGGATCATCCGTTCCCGTCCGGTTCGTGGTCGGAACGGGTCCGTCGATACCGGAGTGTTGCCGCAACGCAACATGAACGGCATTGGCGACCGCCAGCGCCGGACACCAGATCCGCCCCTTGGCAAACACCTCCGCATGGGTGGAGATGGCTTTGCCCGTCGGGACGCGGAGGCCTTCCATGCCGATCAGAGCTGAACAACCGGACGATATCGACGCGATCCGTGATGTCACGGTGACGGCGTTCAAGGCGGTGGAGCACAGCCACCAGACCGAGGCCGGCATCGTGGCGGCCCTGAGGGCTGCAGGTGCCCTGACCGTTTCCCTCGTGGCCGAGGACCACGACCGGATCATCGGTCATGTCGCCCTGTCCCCCGTGACGATCAACGGCAAGGTTGGAGCCTGGTATGGACTGGGCCCGGTCTCCGTCCTGCCCGACCGGCAGGGCGAAGGTTTCGGACAGACCCTGGTCAGGGTCGGGCTTGAGCGCCTCCGCGCCCGGTTGGCGCATGGATGCGTCGTTCTCGGCGATCCCGGCTACTACGGCCGCTTCGGCTTTGCCTGGGACCCCGGCCTGACCTATGGCAGCGTTCCGCCGGGCTATTTCCAGCGCCTTGTCTTCCACGGACCGTCGCCGGCCGGACACGTCGCCTATCATGACGCGTTCGGGCCGGCCTAGGGCTGGACCAAGGCCCCCCAGAACGCAAGAAACCGCAGGATCGCTCCTGCGGTTTCAAGGGCTTGAATGGTACCACCTCTCAGGTTCGAACTGAGGACCTCCAGAGCCACAATCTGGCGCTCTAACCAACTGAGCTAAGGCGGCGCGAACTTGCGCGAAGGGGTCTTCTAGACGGACGCGACGCCCGGATCAAGCGCTGCCTTCACCGCTTTCCTGCAGTGCCCGACCCTCGGCTTGCCCCCCGCAGCCGTTGACGGAAAACAGAAACGCCCCGGAACAGGTTCCGGGGCGCTCTGGTCTCTGCGGCTGGGCCGTTTGGATCAGCCGTCGATGTTGAAGACGATCGGGATACGCACGGTACCCCCGTCCACGGCCTGGCCGTCCTGGGTCTGCGGCTTCATCTTGAAGAACCGCTGAAGCTTCAGGGCGGCGTCGCCGAAGCCGAAGTCCGCCGGTTCTTCCGACACCACTTCGCAGCCGGTCACCGTTCCGTTGGCCTTCACCGAACACTGCATGACAACCTTGCCCTTCTTGCCGAGCCGCTGGGCGCGGTCCGGATAGTACTGGGCCATCTGGTCGCTGTTGGGCAACCGTTCCCAGTTCGGGCGGGAGATCACGTGCGGTGCCGGAGGCGCCGGGGGCGTGACGACCTTGACTTCGTCATGCCGCGGCGGTTCCGGGGTCGGGACCGAGACGAGCGGCGCCGCAGGCGGCGGCGGGACGTCCGGAGCCACGACCGGCGGCCGGGGCTGAATCGGCGGCGGCGCATGGTTGCTCGGCGGCGGCGGCGGCGGCGGCGGAGGTGGCGGAGGCGGCTTCGCCAACGTCACCTGCACAGCCTGGTCGTCGAAGGTTTCCACCTTGGGCTCGATCTTGGTCTTCCAGATCCAGAAGACCAGACCGATGTGGAGCACGAAGACCACGACCACCGCCGGGATGACAGCAGGGTTACGACGACGGCGCGGGGAATCCCACAACGGGTCGTAGACGTGCTCAGGAGTCTGTTCTGCAGTCATGGAGGCTCCCTATTTGCCCTTGTTCTGGTCTTCGCCGACCAGCGCCACGCTGTAGAAGCCGTTGTCCTGGAGCTTGTTCATGACATCCAGGAAATCCCCATACTCCGTGTTCACGTCAGCGCGGATGTAGATCCGCTCCTTCGTGGGGTCCCGCCGGCCTACGTTCTTCTTCAGGTCCGGGCCCATGTCCGTCAGCGTCGTCTTGAAGTCGCCAATGAAGATGGAGCCGTTCGGCTTGATGGAGATGTAGATCGGCTTCGGAGGAGATTGCGACGGTGGCGCCGAAGCGGGGGGAAGATCAACCTTCACCGACACGGTGGCGAGCGGAGCCGCCACCATGAAGATGATCAGGAGAACCAGCATCACATCCACGAAGGGGGTGACATTGATTTCGCTGTTCTGGCTAACGCTGTAGCGAGAACCGCCTCCGGGGCCTGCTAATTTGGCCGCCATCGGTGTTACGCCCCCTTGTCGAGCTGACGAGAGATCGCGTTGGTCAGTTCAGCGATGAAACCTTCCGTCCGAGCGCCGTAGGCCGAAATCTGCGTCTGGAAGTAGTTGTAGAAGATAACCGCCGGGATGGCAGTGAACAGGCCGATACCCGTGGCGAGCAGCGCTTCAGCGATACCCGGCGCGACGACGGCGAGGTTGGTGGTGTTCGAGTTCGCGATCCCGATGAACGAGTTCATGATCCCGTAAACCGTACCGAACAGCCCGATGAACGGACCCGACGAACCGACCGAGGCCAGGAACGACATGCCGCCCGAGAGGCGCTTGGCCAGGGTGGCCTGAACCGCCGAGATGTTCGACGAGGCGCGATAGATCGTCGAGTCGCGGTGAGCGCCCGAGATCTGCAGGCCCGCCTGGCGGGACAGTTCCACTTCACCGGCGGCCGAGGCGGCCATGTCGGCGAGCGGGTTGCCCTCGAACTCTTCCGAGCTCGAGATCTTCTGGATGTCGGCGACCGAACGGGCGCTGCGGAAGGCTTCCACATACTTGTTCGAGGCCGAGTTCAGGCTGGCGAACTCGATCATCTTCATGATCAGGATCGTCCAGGAGAAGATCGAGGCGAGGATCAGGCCGATCATGACCACCTTCACGACGATGGTCGCGTCGATGAACATGGTGACCGGGTTGAGCTTGCCAGCGTGCTTGATGGTGGTCGGCGCTTCGCCGCCCGCATCAGCGGCCGGAGCCGGGGTGGACGCCTCGGGAGCGGGAGCGGCAGCCGACGCGGCCGCGGGAGCGGCTGCCGGAGCTGGCGTCGTCGCCTGCGCGAAAGCGGGAGCGCTTGTCATCAGCGCCAGCGCGCCAACGAGAGCGAGGATCGGGGTCGTTCGTTTTGTTTCCAGCATCTTTCGCCAGTTCCTGGTTGATCAAGCACGGTGGGCCCAAGGGTCGTCGCGCCAGAGCGTTTCTTCCCTGCACAATTTTTTGCAGAGCAGCCCGGAAAACCGGTCCACTCAGCGTGAGTCCGGGCAATTGTCCCGGCCGGGGAACCCGTACAAGACGGATCCAAACCGATCGGGGTCACCCAGATCAACTATCAACGCCAAAAAACGAAGACAGTCTTACCGCTTTGTCAGAAATGCGGTCCTCGATCCTTTCGCAACCCCTCCCCTGTGCGTCAAGGGGATTCGACCGCCCCGTCACAAGTCGCACGGGAAGATTATTGTTGGGTGAAATCGCTTGACTTGCGACAATCTCCGCATTTCCCGGCCCTCCCGCGCGAGGACAGGTGGCCGCGGGGAACGAAGCATGACCCTAGCGGCAGGGTGCGACGAATTGGCCGCATCCTCGCAGGAAAGACGATCGGACAGGGGGAAGGAAATGGTGCCTGGGACCGGAATCGAACCAGTGACACGCGGATTTTCAATCCGCTGCTCTACCAACTGAGCTACCCAGGCATAAAAACAATGGCCTGCGGCCATCGCGGAAGCGGGTCTATAAGGCGCCGCTCGGTGGGCTGTCCAGCCTCGATCTCACTCCGGGAGGTCAGAATCCGGCACATCTCCGTCGGCATCCGCCTCCACCACCGGGATGGCATAGCTGCCGGAGAACCACCGCTGCAGGTCCACGTCGCTGCAGCGCCGGGAGCAGAAGGGGCGGAAGTCCAGGCTCCCCGGCCTGCGACAGATCGGACAGGTGCCACGTTTTTGTTCAGCAGCCTGATGCGTCAACGGGCAGAAACCTTCCAGCTGGACCGGTCGCGACCGGCCTCGTCCTGGATCGTGAAGCGCGGACCGATGCGCAGGACGAGGTCCGCGGCCAGTCTGCGGGCCTCGATGGCGACGTCCGGGGCACAATGGGCGACCACGTGACGGCCCGGAAGGGCCTCCCGCTCGATCTCCCGGATCATCTGCAGGGCGGCCGTTTCGGGTTCAGGCCGCCCGTCGGAGCCGAGCAGTCGCTCCGCCGCCGGGCTCGCGCGCCAGGGCACCGTCATCTCCAGCACACCGAACTTCGAGATCGGTCCCACGGCGACCCCTGGTTGGTCCGGGGCGAAGGCGGCCTTCACCGACTCCATCAGCACGGGACCATTGTGCCCCTTGCCCGCCAGATCGATCACGATCAGCCCGCCCAGGCCCTTCAGCCGCAGGAGGCGGGCCGTCTCGGTGATGGCGATCTGGTTGGTACGGGTGGCACTGGTCCGGTCGTCCTGTCCCGCTGAGGTCCCCATGTCCACATCCACCGCCACCAGCGCGCGGGTCGGCTCGAGAGTCAGGCGACCGCCACCGCGCAGGGGGAAGTCCTTGGACAGGACCTCCTCCGCGGCATGGTCGGCCGCTTCCCGGGCCCCGCGGCCGCCCTCGATCTCGACCCCCGGGGCAAAGCCCTGCAGGCGCTCCACCAGATCCGGCGTCGGCGTGATCCAGCGGGTGGGGGCCGCATCGATCTGCAGGACCCGGCCGCTGGCCAGCTTGTCCCGGCGGGCCGGGGCGAGGATCTGGACGCGGACGAAGCGGCCCTGCCCTGCCCCATCCGGCAACGCGGCCCGCGCCACCATCAGGGCCAGCCCGCCCGGTCCCTCCAGGAACGCGGAGCCAAGCCCCTTCTCTATGCGGACGACGCGGGCGACGACGACGGCTCCAGGTCCGGCGGTCTCCCCGTCAGACGTCCGGGCAATCAGGAGGCGTTCCGGCTGGCCGTCCAGCCAGACGACCCCCCGGCGCTCGCCGACGCAGGTATCCAGAAAAAGTCGACGGCGCTGGCTCATGGGGCGATCCCCGTCGGGGCCTTCCAGCCCAGACCGTCGAACAGGCAGAGGGTTTCATAGAGCGGCAGGCCGACCACGCCGGAATAGGAGCCTGCGAGGTCGAGGACAAAGCCCCCGGCCCGCCCCTGGATAGCATAGCCGCCGGCCTTGCCGCGCCACTCCCCCGCGGCGATATAGGCGTCGATTTCCGTATCGGTCAGGCGCTTCATCCGCACCCGGGTCCGGGAGACCCGCGCGGCCATTCGCCCATCCGGGTGCCTCAGGCTGACGCCGGAGTACACCTGGTGTGCGCGACCGGACAACAGGGCAAGGCACACCCGCGCCTCGGCCTCCGCATCTGTCTTGGGCAGGATGCGGCGTCCGACGGCCACGACCGTGTCCGCGGCCAGCACGTAGGCACCTGGATGACGCAGGGACGTGGCGGCCGCCTTGGCCCGGGCCAGCCGCTCGGCGAGGCGCAGGGCCGTCTCGTCCGAGGCCGGGGTCTCGTCGATGTCCGCCGGGTCGATCTGATCCGGAACCACGCCGATCTGGGCAAGAAGCTCGACCCGCCGTGGACTGGCGCTGGCGAGCACAAGGGCCGCGGTCACCGTCGACCGCGCCTCACTTGAAGCGATAGGTGATTCGACCCTTGGTCAGGTCGTAGGGGGTCATCTCGACCAGCACCTTGTCACCTGCCAGCACCCGGATGCGGTTCTTGCGCATCTTGCCGGCCGTGTGAGCAATGATCTCGTGCTTGTTCTCAAGTTCAACGCGGAACGTCGCGTTGGGAAGGAGTTCGGTCACTGTGCCGGGAAACTCCAGAAGTTCTTCCTTCGCCATTCAGCCTCTCGAAAGGTTGCTCTCAAATGCAATGAAGCCCGCGCCAACCCCGAGGCTGGGCGCGAGCCGAATATCTGCAGGGGGATAATGGCAGATCATCCGCCGAAGGTCGATGGCCGGCCGAAATAGTCGTCGATCCGCCGCTCAAGACCGTCCCGGACCATGCGGTACTGGGTCATCCGCTGCTCCCGCCCCCCCTCGTACAGGGTGGGATCCATGGTCGGCCAGTAGACCACCGTCATGGCCAGCCCCCGCGCGAACTCCAGGGCCCGGTGATGGGCTTCGGGCGTCAGGGAGACGACCAGGTCGAACGAGGAGTCATCCAGGTCCTGAAAGGCTCGAGGACGGTGCTGCGCCAGGTCGATCCCCAGCTCGTCCAGCGCCGACACGGCAAAGGGATCCACTTCCGTCCCGGCCCGCAGGCCGCAGGACTCCACAAAGATGCGCCCGGCGAACTTGCTCCGTAGCAGGCCCGCCGCCATCGGTGAGCGCACGCAGTTGAGGTTGCATGCGAACAGCACCGCGCCCGGCAGTTCCGCCCGCCCTTCCCCCGTCAGCGGACTCACGTGGTGGTCGGTCGCCGGTGAAGGGCGCAGATCAGGGTGAAGAGGCGACGCGCCGTGTCGTGATCGGTTTCCACCTTGCCGCTCAGACGCTCTCGCAACAGGCGCGAGCCCTCGTCGTGCAGACCCCGGCGACCCATGTCCAGCGCCTCGATCTGGGACGGAGTCGACTGGCGGATGGCCGCGTAATAGCTCTCGCAGATCATGAAGTAGTCCCGGACGATGGTCCGGAACGGCGACAGGGACAGCATGTGCCGGCGCACATAGCCCGGGCCGCTGATGTCCAGCACCAGCCGGCCATCCACCAGCGACAGGCGCAGGTCGTAGGGCCCCCCCTCGGCACCGTCAGGGGCGAACAGGTTGTCTTCCAGCAGATCGAAGATCGCCACCTGACGCTCGTGCTCCACATCCCGAGATGCCGCCGCCAGCGACGTCTCGTCGATGTCCACCGACTGCAGGCGTTGTCTCGAGATCTGGTCCGGCATGCCCCGTCAGGACTCCTGCAGTCTGATCGCCGCCGAACGCTGGTGCGCCGGCAGGCCCTCGACCCCGGCCAGGGCCGCCGTCGGCGGCCCCAGCCTGCGGAAGGCCTGTTCGGTACATCGTACAATCGAGGTGCGCTTCAGGAAATCATAGATCGACAGCCCGGACGAGAACCGCGCGGCGCGACTGGTCGGCAGCACATGGTTGGAGCCGGCCACATAGTCCCCCACTGCCTCCGGCGTGTAGCGGCCGAGGAAGATGGCACCCGCGTGCCGCACCTGGTCCGCCAGCCGGTCCGGATCGGACACGGCAAACTCCACATGTTCGGGGGCGATCCGATCCACCAGGCCAGGGGCCGCGTCGAGGGGCGCGATGATCACCGCCCCATGCGTCGACCAGGAGGCCGCTGCCGTCTCCCCCGTGGCCAGGGTCGGGATCTGGCGGTCCACAGCTGCCGTCACGGCCGCGGCGAAGGTCTCGCTGTCGGTGATCAGGATCGACTGGGCGTCGGGATCATGTTCCGCCTGGCTGAGAAGGTCCGCGGCGATCCACTCGGGATCGTTGTCCTCGTCTGCCACGACGACGATTTCCGACGGACCGGCCAGGGCGTCGATGCCGACGATTCCGTAGAGCCGGCGCTTGGCCGCCGTGACATAGGCGTTGCCCGGTCCGACGATCTTGTCCACCGGCCGGATCGGCCCGGCACCGAACGCCAGGGCCGCGGCGGCATGGGCTCCGCCCACCCGCCAGATCTCCGTGACACCGGCTACGGAAGCCGCGGCCAGGACCGCCGGCTCCAGGCGACCTGGGGGCGTGACCATGGCGATCCGGGACACGCCGGCCACCCGGGCCGGGACCGCGTTCATGAGTACCGTGGACGGATAGGCCGCGCGGCCGCCGGGGACGTAGATGCCTACAGCGTCCAGCGGCCCCCAGCGCCAGCCCAGTTCCACTCCGGCCGCGTCCACGAAGCGGGCGTCCTGCGGGCGCTGCCGGGCGTGATAGGTTCCGATCCGGTCCGCCGCGAAGCGGATGGCGTCCAGGATGTCCGCCGGCGTGGCCGCGACACCGGCGGCGATCTCGTCCGCCGTCACCCGCAGGGTGTCGACAGAGAGTTCGACCCGATCAAAGCGCCGGGCATAGTCAAGCAAGGCGTCGACGCCTCGGGTCCGGACCCCTTCGAGGATCTCGGCCACCGCGGCGTCCACATCCGCAGGCTGCCCCCGGGGCGCGGCGAGGAAGGCCGCGAATGCGGCCTCGAATGCTGGATCGGTGCTACGCAGATACCTCAAGGCTCATGGCTCCTCGTGCTTGGGCTCGGCGCGGGCCGGCCATGAGTCACTTACGTCCGACAGGGCGACATCGATGCATTCAATGTCCATCTGCAGGTCGCCACCGCCCGCCAGAGTGACGGTCAGCACCCCGCCGGGCGGTTCTCCCGGCGCAAACCCCAGACTGAGAACGGACACGACGGCGTCCGCCACCTCCCGGCGGAGGTTCCGGCTGCGGACCCCCATCACGCCGCCGAACTGAACGGCGGAGCGAACCCGCTCACCCCCCGATCCCGCGCGCTCCCAGCAATACCGGTTGACAGCCAGCGTCAGGGTCCGAGGCCCCGGCTCGAACCGGATCTCCCCTACGCGCACCACCGCGTCCTGCAGCGCCGCCGACAGGATCGTCAGATCCTCCGCATCCTGCGCCAGAAGCCGCAGGGGCTGGGACGGGCGGGGGACGGACGGCATCAGGCCGCATCCTCCTCGCCCTTCAGACGCCGGATGTCGGCGCCGCAGTTGGACAGTTTTTCCTCCAGGCGTTCGAAGCCCCGGTCCAGGTGATAGACCCGGTGCACGACCGTCTCGCCCCGCGCCGCCAGACCGGCGATCACCAGGCTGACCGAGGCGCGAAGGTCCGTCGCCATGACCTGGGCCCCGTTCAGCGCCTCGACGCCGCGGACACGGGCCTCCCCCCCATGGACGGTGATGTCCGCGCCCAGACGGGCCAGTTCAGGCACGTGCATGAAGCGGTTCTCGAAAACGGTTTCCCGGATCACGCTCTCCCCCGCGGCGAGGGTCATCAGGGCCATGAACTGGGCCTGCAGGTCGGTGGCGAAGCCGGGATAGGGATCGGTGACCACATCCACGGACCGCAGCCTCTCCGGACCCCGACGGATCTGGACGCCGTCCGGCGTCGGCGTCACCTCGACGCCGGCCTCCACCAGCTTGGACAAGAGGGCCTGGATATGCTCGGCGCGGCAGTTGGTGAGACGGACGCAGCCACCGGTGACGGCCGCGGCCACGGCATAGGTGCCGGCCTCGATCCGGTCGGGCACCACGGCGTGATCTCCTCCGGCCAGCCGATCCACGCCGGTGACCCGGATGGTGGCGGTTCCCGCCCCCTCGATCCGCGCACCCATCATGTTCAGGCAGTTGGCCAGATCCTCGATCTCCGGCTCCTGCGCCGCGTTCAGCAGGGTCGTCTCCCCCCGAGCGAGGACCGCGGCCAGCAGGGTGTGCTCCGTCGCCCCGACCGAGACGAAGGGGAACTCGATCCGCGCGCCCTTCAGACCGCGGGGAGCCTGGGCATAGACATAGCCTTCGTTGAGATCGATGTGGGCGCCCAGCGCCTCGAGGGCCTTGAGGTGCAGGTCCACCGGCCGCGCGCCGATGGAGCATCCGCCCGGCAGGCTGACCTTGGCGTGTCCCGTGCGGGCGATCAGCGGCCCCAGCACATTGAAGGACGCCCGCATCTGCCGGACCAGATCATAGCTTGCAAAGGCCGAGACGATCTCGGGCGTGTGCAGCACGGTTTCTGGACCATCCACCCCGTCCTGCTCGGTGACCTCGGTCCCGAGGCGCCGGAGCAGCCGCGCCAGGAAGCGCGTATCCGCAAGGCGCGGCATGTTGGTGAGCCGCAACGGAGCGTCCGTCAGCAGGCTGGCCGCCATCAGCTTGATGGCGGAATTCTTGGCGCCGCTGATCGGGATCGACCCTTCCAGCGTCGCGCCGCCGACGATGGCGATGCGGTCCATCTTGACCCCTGGGGGAGCGGTAGGAGTTTGGGCGGGTCCGGACTGCTCAGCTCCGGACCCGTCACTGTCAGGCGCCTTCTACAACAGCCGCCGGGCATAGCAAGGGCGCGCACACATTCCCGGAGCGACGGCGACGGCTACTCGAGGAAGTCCTGGTGGAACTCCGGCGCATCCGCCTCGTCTTCGCCCAGGGGGTCCTCCTCGCCGGCGGCCTTGGACGGGTCGGGTACGGAAAAATCCGCCGGGATGTTCATGTCCAGCAGGCCCGCCACGCGCATCTCCGCCACCCCCGGAAGATCCGACAGGGAGCCGAGACCGAAATGGGCCAGGAAGGCGTCCGTTGTGCCATAGGTGACCGGCCGGCCCGGGGAGCGACGACGTCCCCGCATGCGCACCCAGCCGATTTCCAGGAGCAGGTCCAGTGTCCCCTTCGACAGGCCGACACCGCGGACCTGCTCGATCTCGGCCCGTGTCATGGGCTGGTGGTAGGCGATGATCGCGAGGGTCTCCATGGCTGCCTTGGACAGGCGCCGGCTTTCCTCCCGCTCCTCCGTCATCAGGAAGGCAAGATCGGCGGCGGTTGAGAACCGCCAGCGATCCGCCACGCAAACCAGCTCCACACCGCGCCCCTCGTAGCGATGACGCAAAGTGGCCAGCGCCCGGCCCACGTCGCTGCCCGCAGGAAGGCGGGTCGCCAGGTCGGCGGCCGACAGGGGCTCGGACGCAGCAAACAGGAGCGCCTCGATCTGTCGTTCCGTCTCGGCGAGATCGCGGATCTCGACGCCGGGTGCGACCTCGTCAAGCGAAGGGTCGCGTTCGGTATCCGCGGCTTCTGTCATGGCGCCACCTCCGGCAGGACGGCGGGCCGGGCGCGCAGATAGAGGTCGGCAAAGGCCTCAAGCTGCCGGGCCTCCAGCACGCCCTCCTTCACCATCTCCAGCCCCGCCGAGAGGGTGGATGCCACGTAGGACGCCCGGGACGGCCCCTCCCCCCCGGCCGGATGGGGCGCAATCACCGACAGGCTCGCCCAGCTGTCCAGTTCGGGCAGGATTTCCCGCAGGCGATGACGCGCAGCCTCCAGCGGAAAGGCTTCCACCCGGCTGGTCGGGGCATAGGTCCGTCCGGCCTCCCGCGTCCGTTGCTGCGCATAGGCCTTCACCAGACCGAACAGGTCATCGGAAAAGCGCGTGGTGGAGTGCACCGTGACGGCCTGCGGATCCCCACGCATGAACACGTCCTGCCGCAGCTGCGGCCGGACCTTCAGCGCCTCGATGGCGTTGCGCATGGCATCCAGCTTGGCCAGCCGGAAGGCCAGTTGCGCGGCCACATCCTCCGGATCACCCGCGGCATCGTCCGGCCTCGCCTTCTTCGGCAACAGCAGCCGGGACTTCAGATAGGCCAGCCACGCGGCCATGACGAGATAGTCCGCCGCCAGCGAGAACCGCCGCCGCCGGGCCTGCTGGACGAAGGCCAGATACTGCTCCGCCAGCCGGGCGATGGAGATCTTCATCAGATCCACCTTCTGGGTCCGGGCAAGGGCGAGAAGCAGATGCAGAGGCCCCTCGAAGCCATCCACGTCGATGACCA
>CAIQUG010000163.1 GCA_903874895.1 uncultured Caulobacterales bacterium
CCGGGGACGCGCAAGTCCGGCTGCTGGATCGCAAGCTGCCCCCCTTGTGACCGCTCGTCCCGAAGGGTCGGGACCTTGTGCAGAAGGATCACGGGCTTCGCCGGGGATGTCCAGTGGTCCGGCCCCGGACACCGCCCGCGGGCTCACGAAAACTTGTCCCCAGGATCGGAATTTCCTGTGAGCGATTCGCCCCGGGATCACGCCCCGTGTCGTCGAATGAGCTATGCAGGATCCCATGTCCTCCCTCGCCCGATCCCTCCCCATGACCGACGACCCAGACCTGTCGGCCTCGCGTCCGCCTTGCAACATCGAGGCGGAGCAGGCGCTGCTGGGCTGCATCCTCTATGACAACGCCGCCTATGAGCGCCTGACGGACAAGCTGACCTCGGAGCACTTCTACGAGCCCTTCCACCAGCGCCTGTTCGGGGCGATGGAGGAGTACATCCGCAAGGGTCAGCTGGCCGAGCCGATCGTGCTGCAGGAGCGGTTTCGCCGCGACCCGGCCTTCGAGGACATGGGCGGCCTGCGCTATCTGGCGGACCTGATGGGCCGCGCGCCACCGGCGGCCAATGCCGGGGACTATGCCCGGGTCATCTATGACCTGGCCATGCGGCGGGAGCTGATCCGGATCGGGGGGGACATCGCCGTTGCCGCCGCCGCGGATGTGGAGCGTGATGCCCGCGACCAGATCGAAAGCGCCGAGCAGAAGCTGTACTCCCTCGCCGAGACCGGGACGGCGTCCTCGGGCTTCCAGAGCTTTGCCCATGCCCTCGAGGGGGCGGTCCAGATGGCCGCCGCCGCCTTCGGGCGGGACGGCAAGCTGGCGGGCCTGTCCACCGGCCTGATCGATCTGGACCAGAAGCTCGGGGGGCTGCACCCGTCCGACCTGCTGATCGTCGCCGGCCGCCCGTCCATGGGCAAGACGGCGCTTGCCACCAATGTGGCGTTCAACGTCGCCCGCAACTATGCGTGGGAGCCGCAGCCCGACGGATCGCGCAAGACCGTCAATGGCGGTGTCGTGGCCTTCTTCTCACTGGAAATGTCGGCCGAGCAGCTGGCCATGCGTCTGCTGGCCGATGCGTCTGGCGTCTCGTCCGACCGACTGCGGAAAGGCGAGATCGACAAGTCCGAGTTCGGCCGTGTTCGGGACGCTGCCCTCGAGATCCAGGAGGCCCCCCTCTATATCGATGCGACGGGCGGCATCTCGATCTCCAAGCTCACCGCCCGGGCCAGGCGGCTGAAGCGGCAGGTGGGGCTGGACCTCATCGTGGTGGACTACCTCCAGCTCGTGACCGCCTCGGACAACAAGAAGGGTGAAGGCCGGGTGCAGGAGGTCAGCGAGATCACCATGGGCCTGAAATCCCTGGCCAAGGAGCTGGCGGTGCCCGTGATCGCCCTGTCCCAGCTCTCCCGTCAGGTGGAGGCGCGGGAGGACAAGCGGCCCCAGCTGTCCGACCTGCGGGAGTCCGGCTCCATCGAGCAGGACGCCGACGCCGTCATGTTCGTCTACCGGGAAAGCTACTACAAGGGCCGGGCCGAGCCGCGGGAAGGCACGCCTGAACACCTGGCCTGGCAGGATGAAATGGACGTCCTGCGTAATGTCGCCGAAGTCATCATCGGCAAGCAGCGCCACGGCCCCATCGGAACCGTGAAGCTGAGCTTCGACGAGAACATCACGAAGTTCGGCAATCTCGCGCGGGACAGCCGGTACAACAGCTACAATACCGGCGCGGACGAGTAGTCGCGGCAGGCTGCCCCTTGCGTCCGGGCGCGGAATGGGGGCATTCAGCCCGCCTGTGATCTCACCGCCGGACCCTTGCCATGACCGCCACCTCCTCCCCCGCCACCGGGTCCGCCCATGACGCCATCATCGTCGGCGGCGGGCATAACGGCATGGTCTGCGCCTATTATCTCGCCCGCCGCGGCCGCAAGGTGCTGGTGCTGGAGCGGCGGGAGGTGGTCGGCGGCGCGGCGGTGACGGAGGAGTTCCATCCGGGCTTCCGCAATTCCATGGCCGCCTACACGGTGAGCCTCCTCGCCCCCGATGTGATCCGCGAGATGGACCTGCCCCGCCACGGCCTGACCTGCGTACTGCGCAAGGCGTCGAACTTCCTGCCCACCGAGGATGGTCGCTACCTGCTCACCGGCCGCGGAGCCGAGGCCGACCGGGCGGAGATCTCGAAGTTCAGCCCCCGGGACGCCGACGCCTATGTGAAGTACGGCGAGCGCCTGGACCGCATCGTTCCGGCCCTGCGCAACATCCTGCACGCCACCCCGCCCAGCCCCAAGGGCGGGTTCATGGACATCCTCAACGCCGCCCAGCTGGCCTTCCAGATGAACAAGCTGGACATCGAGGGGCAGCGCGATCTCCTCGACCTGTTCGCCCGCAGCGCCGGGGAATGGCTGGACGAGTGGTTCGAGAGCGACCCGATCAAGGCGGTCCTGGGCTTTGACTCCATCGTCGGCAATTTCGCCAGCCCCTACACGCCGGGCTCGGCCTATGTGCTGCTGCACCATGTGTTCGGCGAGGTGAACGGCGTTGCGGGAGCCTGGGGGCATGCCATCGGCGGCATGGGGGCCATCACCCAGGCCATGGCCCGCGCCTGTCGGGAGGCCGGGGTCGAGATCCGAACGGAGGCCGAAGTGGCCGAGGTCCTGGTGGAGAACGGCGCAGCCGTGGGCGTGCGGATGGCCGACGGTACCACCCACCGGGCGCACAAGGTCATCGCCAATGTCCACCCCAAGGTCCTCTACGAGCGGTTGCTCGACCCGAAGGCCCTGCCGGACACCTTCCGCAACCGGATCGCCAACTACCGCTCCGGCTCCGGTACCTTCCGGATGAACGTGGCCCTCAGCCGCCTGCCGGACTTCACCTGCCTGCCGGGGACCGGCGACCACCTGACCGCCGGAATCATCATGGCCCCGTCCCTGGCCTACATGGACACGGCCTATGATGACGCCCGCAAGCTGGGCTGGTCGCGCAGGCCCATCGTCGAGATGCTGATCCCCTCCACCCTCGACGACAGCCTGGCCCCTCCCGGCCAGCATGTGGCGAGCCTCTTCTGCCAGCAGTTCTCCCCCACCCTTCCGGACGGACGGTCCTGGGACGACCACCGGGACGAGGTGGCGGACCTGGTCATCGACACGGTGGACAGCTACGCGCCGGGCTTCAAGGACTCGGTCCTGGGCCGGATCGCCTTCACACCCCTCGACCTGGAGCGGCGCTTCGGCCTCATCGGCGGGGACATCTTCCACGGCAAGCTGAGCCTCGACCAGATGTTCTCCGCCCGGCCCATGCTGGGTCACGGAGCCTATCGCGGGCCGCTGAAGGGGCTCTACATGTGCGGTGCCGGCTCGCACCCCGGCGGCGGCGTGACCGGCATTCCCGGCCGCAATGCGGCGCGGGAAGTGCTGCACGACCGGTGAGCCCCCTCGCCGGGGGCGTCCGCGGATGCTAAGCCCCGACCGGTGATGCGCCCCGCCCCTGACGCCTGCGAACCCTGCCTGACCGTCGATCTCGACGCACTGGCGGCCAATTTCCACGCCATCCGCGCCCGCGGTCCGGCGGCGGAGACCGCACCGGTGCTGAAGGCCGACGCCTACGGGACCGGCGCCGCACCCGTCGGCCGCCGTCTCTGGGCGGAGGGGGCCCGCACGTTCTATGTCGCCCGGGCCTCCGAGGGAGGCACCCTGCGCGCAGCCCTGGGGCCCGACCGCCCGGCACGAATCTACGTCCTGGACGGTTGCCCCGTGGGTGCCGCGCCGCGGCTCCTGGCCCACGACCTCGTGCCGGTCCTGAACGGCCTCGACCAGGTGGAGCACTGGAGCCTCGCCGCGCCCCGGGGCGGCCGCCTCCCCTGCGCCCTGCACATCGACACGGGCCTCAACCGCCTGGGCCTGCGCCCGGAGGAGGCGACGGCGCTGGCCGACGCACCGGGGCGGCTGAACCGGCTGGATGTGGATCTGGTCATGAGTCATCTGGCCTGTGGCGGCATCCCCGACCACCCGATGAACCCGGTGCAGCGGGACCGGTTCGTTGCCGCCGCCGCCCGATTTCCAGAGGCGCGGAAAAGCCTCGCCAGCTCCGGCGCGGCCTTTCAGTCGCAGGACTATGCCTTCGACATGATCCGCGCCGGCATCAGCCTCTATGGCGGCGGCCCGTTCGATGCGCCGGATCCCCGGATCGTCCCTGTCGCCACCCTCGACGCGCCGATCGTGCAGGTCCGCAGCCTGCGGCCCGGAGAGACGGTCGGATACGGTGCGACCTATACTGTGGACCGGCCGCTACGCATGGCCGTCATCGCGCTGGGCTATGCCGACGGTGTCTTGCGCACGCTCAGCCCCGGAGGCTATGGCTGGCTGGCGGGGCGACGCTGCCAAATGCTGGGCCGGATTTCCATGGATCTGATCGCGATGGACGTGACCGAGGTCGCCGACGCTGCCCCCGGACAGCGGGTGGAGCTGTTCGGCCCCAATCTCGCCATCGACACGGTGGCCCGGCAGGCCGGAACCGTGTCATACGAGCTTCTGACCCGCATCGCCGCCCGCGTGCCCCGGGTCCATCTTGGAGAGACGCCAGAATGAATCCGGTGCAGGCGGTCGGCCGCTCCACCCTCGGCCTGCTGCGCACAGCCGGCTCCGTGGCGATCTTCGCCGGGCGGGGCGTGGCAGCCAGTGTCTCGACCCCGTGGTTCGGCGGCCAGATGGCCCGCCAGGTGGTATCCATCGGCTATCTCAGCCTGCCCGTGGTCGGCCTGACAGCGGTGTTCACCGGCGCGGCGCTCGCCCTCAACATCTATACCGGCGGCGGGCGCTTCAATGCCGAGCAGATCATGCCGCAGATCGTGGCGCTGGGCATCACCCGGGAACTGGGTCCGGTGCTGGCCGCCCTGATGCTGGCAGGACGGGTCTCCGCGGCCATCGCCGCCGAGATCGGGGCCATGCGCGCCACCGAGCAGATTGACGCCCTGCATACCCTGTCCACCGATCCGTTCCGCTATCTGGTGGCCCCCCGCCTGATCGCCGCAGTCCTGACCCTGCCGCTGCTGACCGCGGTCGCCGACACGATCGGCGTGGCCGGCGGCTTCCTGGTGGCCACGCAGACCCTGGGCTTCTCCGGCCCGCTCTATGTGCAGAACACCTGGAACTTCCTCACCAGCTGGGACATCCAGAGCGGACTGATCAAGGCCGCGGTGTTCGGCTTCATCGTGGCCCTGATGGGGGCCTATCACGGCTACAATGCCTCCGGCGGGGCCCGGGGCGTCGGTCGGGCAACCACCCATGCGGTGGTCTCGGCCGCCATTCTGGTGTTCGCCGCAGACTACATCCTGACCAGCATCTTCACGGCGAAATAGCCATGACCGAACCCACTCATCCGATGCTGGAGCTTCGCGGCGTGCGCAAGGCGTTCGGCGACAAGGTCGTGCTGGACGGCGTGGACATCCCCGTGGCGCGAGGGCGCTCCCTGGTGATCATCGGCGGCTCCGGCCAGGGCAAGTCAGTGACCATCAAGATCGCCATCGGCCTGATGGCCCCCGATTCCGGCCAGGTGTTCGTGGACGGGGAGGACACGGCCAACATCCGCACCTCCGCCGAGCGCGCGCGGCATAACGCCCGCTTCGGCATGCTGTTCCAGGGCGCGGCCCTGTTCGACAGCCTGACCATCTGGGAAAACGTGGCCTTCCGCCTGATCAATGCCGACAAGGTTCCCCGCAAGGAGGCCCGCGACCGGGCCATCGAGGCCCTCGCCCGGGTCGGCCTGCCCGCCTCCGTCGCCAACCTCTATCCGATCGAACTGTCGGGCGGGATGCAGAAGCGCGCCGGCCTCGCCCGTGCCGTGGTCGCCGCCCCGCAGATCATCTTCTTCGACGAGCCCACCACCGGCCTCGACCCGATCAATGCCGACGTGATCAACGATCTGATCGTGGAGCAGGTAAAGCGTCTGGGCTGCACCGCGGTGTCGATCACCCACGACATGGCGTCTGCCCGCAAGATCGGCGACGAGATCGCCATGCTGCACAAAGGCAAGATCGTCTGGCGCGGTCCGGCGGCGGACATCGACCATTCCGGCAATGCCTATGTGGACCAGTTCGTGAACGGCCGCGCCGACGGCCCGATCAAGGTCGAGGTCTGATCCCTCGGCCCTGCGGCGTCGCGACCGGACCGACCCAGACCGAATCGCCCCAGAGTCGCGCGTTCAGTCATTCAGGAAGCTTTGATGGCCCGCGACGGCGCGATCTATGCCTGCCAGTCCTGCGGCGGCGTGCAGTCCAAATGGTCCGGCCAGTGCCCGGCCTGCGGGGCCTGGAATACGCTGGTGGAGGAGCAGACCTCCGCCCGCCCCCCCGGCGCCCTGGCCCCCTCCCGGTCGGTGAAGTCCCGGGGCGCGGGCCTTGCATTCGAGACCCTGGACGTGGAAACCCCCGCCCCGCCCCGGATCATCACCGGGGTGTCGGAGTTCGACCGGGTGTGCGGCGGCGGCGTGGTGCCGGGCTCGGCCATCCTGCTGGCCGGTGACCCCGGCGTCGGCAAGTCGACCCTGTTGCTGCAGGTGGCGGCCCACGCGTCCCTGAACGGGGCCAAGGTCGCCTACGTCTCCGGCGAGGAGGCCATCGAGCAGGTCCGGGCCCGGGCCCAGCGCATGGGCCTCGCCCAGGCCACCGTCCAGCTGGCGGCGGAGACGAGCCTGCGGCTGGTCATCGAGGGGGTGAAGTCCGGGGACTTCGACCTGGTGGTGATCGATTCCATCCAGACCATGTGGAGCGACCAGCTGGAGGCGGGCCCCGGCTCCGTCACCCAGGTCCGTGCCGCGGCGGGGGAACTGGTCCGCCTCGCCAAGAAGAAGCGCATCGCCATGATCCTGGTAGGCCACGTGACCAAGGACGGACAGATCGCCGGTCCCCGGGTGGTGGAGCACATGGTGGACGCCGTCCTCTCCTTCGAGGGGGAGCGGGGCTATCCCTTCCGCATCCTGCGCGGGGCCAAGAACCGCTTCGGTGCCACCGACGAGATCGGCGTGTTCGAGATGGGCGACCAGGGTCTGCGGGAGGTCGCCAATCCCAGCGCCCTGTTCCTCAATGACACCGGCGAGCGGGCCGCCGGGGCGGCGGTGTTCGCCGGCCTGGAGGGCTCCCGCCCCGTACTGGTGGAGTTCCAGGCCCTGGTGGCCCCCTCCGCCTACGGCACGCCACGGCGGGCGGTGGTGGGCTGGGACACCGGACGCCTTGCCATGGTGCTGGCGGTGCTGGAAGCCCGCTGCGGCATGAGCTTCGGTGACCGGGACGTCTATCTGAACGTGGCAGGAGGGCTGCGCATCTCCGAGCCCGCGGCGGATCTGGCGGCCGCAGCGGCGCTGGCCTCCTCCTTCGTCGACCGGCCCCTGCCCCAGGACTGCGTGGTGTTCGGCGAGGTCAGCCTGTCCGGTGACGTGCGGCCCGTCAGCCGCATGGACGGCCGCCAGAAGGAGGCCGCCAAGCTGGGCTTCGGCTGCGCCCTTGCTCCCCGGCTCGCCGCGGACAGCGCGACCCTGACCGTCCACGGAGTCACCCGGCTGGCGGAGGCCATCGACCGCATTGCCCGGGGGGACTGGTAGGCGGCGGACAGAATTCGCCTGAGACGGGAATACGTCCCTCTTTCGCCGGGGGACGGGCTATCACGGACATTGACCAGACCTGCCAAGATGGACCGGACTCGCATGACCCTGTTTGACATGATCGCGCTTGGCCTGCTGGCCCTGTCGGGCTTTGCCGGGTTCCGCAAGGGCGGTGTCCGGGAGATGGTGGGCTTTGTCGGCTTCACCGCCGCCCTGGTCTTTGCCGCCTATGCCCTGCCGTTCACCGCGCCTGTCGTCCGCAAGGTCGTGCATCCGGCCTGGGCGGGTGCCGGCGCGGCCCTGGTCGCGGGCTTCGTGGTCAGCTTCATCCTCATCAATCTGCTGGGGGAATGGGTCAGCAAGCAGATCGACAATTCGGCCTTCGGGGGGTTTGACCGGGCGGTGGGCCTGGGCTTCGGTGTTGTCCGCGGCCTGATCGTGATGGGCCTGTTCATGCTGGCCTTCAACGCCCTGGTACCGCGCAGCATGGCCCCGACCTGGATCACCACGGCCAAGCTCTATCCCGTCGCCAATGCCGCGGCGAACATGGAGGCGGCCCTGGCACCCAAGGGCTTCGCCTTCTCCGACGGGGTCACCCACACGGTCACGGAGCGGGTGAAAGCGAGCTTCTGACACCACACCCTCTCATCCCGTGACAGAATCATGAATAATCCGGCGGTCCCGGAGGGTCTGGCCCCTATCGGTTCCGTCGGGAAAAGCCTACATACGCCCCGCAAGTTCCCATCGGGCCGACAACGCCCCTCAGACCGTCGCGCCCTCGACGCGCATGTGGAGCCATCGCGATGAGCCTGATCGATCAGTACGCAACCGGTCCCTATGCCGCCACCGACGATGACACGCTGCGCCTGGAGTGCGGCGTTTTTGGTATCTGGGGGCACCCGCAGGCGTCAGGCGTCGCGGCGCTGGGGCTTCACTCCCTGCAGCACCGGGGTCAGGAAGCCTGCGGAATCGCCGCCTGCGATGGCCAGCGCTTCCATACCGAACGTCACATGGGCCATGTGGGCGAGGCCTTTTCCGGCGCGGGCGTGGTGGATCGCCTGCCGGGCTTCGGGGCCATCGGCCACACCCGCTACTCCACCGCCGGCGGCAGCTTCCTGCGCAATGTGCAGCCCATGTTCGCCGACCTGGAAGCCGGCGGCATCGCCATCGGCCACAACGGCAACCTCACCAACTTCCTGTACCTCCGCCACAAGCTGGTCGCCGAGGGGGCCATCTTCCAGTCCACCTCGGACTCCGAGGTGATCCTGCATCTCATCGCCCGCTCGCGGAAGCCGAAGGTGGTGGACCGCTTCGTGGATGCCCTGTCGCAGATCGAGGGCGGCTATGCCCTCGTCGCCCTGACCAACACCAAGCTGATCGGGGCCCGCGACCCCCTGGGCATCCGGCCCCTGGTTCTCGGTGACCTGGACGGCCGACCGGTACTGGCGTCGGAGACCTGCGCCCTGGACGGCGTCGGTGCCAAGTTCGTCCGCGACATCGAGCATGGGGAGGTGGTCGTCATCACCGACGCCGGGGTGGAATCAATCCGCCCCTTCCCCGCCGCCCGCGCCCGTCCCTGCCTGTTCGAGTACGTCTATTTCGCCCGGCCGGACTCGGTGGTGAACGGCCAGTCCGTCTATGCCGTGCGCAAGCGGATGGGGGCGCGCCTGGCGGCCGAGACCGGCGTGGACGCCGACGTGGTGGTCCCCGTACCGGACTCCGGCGTGCCAGCCGCCCTGGGCTATGCCCAGGCTAGCGGCATACCCTACGAGCTCGGCATCATCCGCAGCCACTACATGGGCCGGACCTTCATCCAGCCCACGCAAGGGGTGCGGGAAATGGGCGTGCGCATGAAACACAGCCCCAACCGCGAAGTCCTGGCGGGCAAGCGGGTGGTGCTGATCGACGATTCCATCGTCCGCGGCACCACCTCGGTGAAGATCGTGCGGATGGTCCGCGAGGCCGGGGCCAAGGAGGTGCACCTGCGTTCCGCCTCCCCGCCGATCAAGTGGCCGGACTTCTACGGCATCGACATGCCGGACCGGGAGCATCTTCTGGCCGCCACCCGCTCGCTGGAGGAGATGCGCCGCATGCTGGAATGTGACAGCCTGGGCTTCCTGTCGGTGGACGGCCTCTACCATGCCATGCAGGCCGGTCCCCGGGATCCGGCCTGTCCGCAATTCACCGACCACTACTTCACTGGCGAGTATCCGACGAGGCTGCTGGACCGGGAGATCGCCGACAGCGCCGACGACTCCTCCGACCGGCAGCTGTCCCTGCTGGTCAGCGCCTGAACCTCAGGCCACCACCTTCCCTTTGTCCGCAACGCCGTCTAAGACCCGCGGATGACAACCTTCTCCCCTGAACAACCGCTCGCCGGGCGCATCATCGCTGTGACCGGCGCTTCCCGCGGGATCGGCCATGCCAGCGCGCTGGCCCTCGCCAAAGCCGGTGCCCACGTGGTGGCCATTGCCCGCACCCAGGGCGGCCTCGAAGCCCTGGACGACGCCATCCTGGCCGCCACCGGTGCCCGCGCGACCCTGGTGCCGATGGACCTGACGGACGCCAAGGCTCCCGACCTGCTGGGCGCATCCCTGTACGAACGCTGGGGACACCTCGACGGGCTGGTCGCCGCCGCGGGAGATCTGGGTGTGCTGACCCCCATGGGCCATATGGAGCCCCGGACCTTCGACCGGACCATGGCCGTCAACGTCACCGCCAACTGGCGGCTGTTGCGCTCCTTCGATCCCCTGTTCAAGCGGGCTACGGATGCGCGGATCACGATGCTGACCAGCCGTGTCGCCACGAGTCCCCGGGCCTTCTGGGGTGCCTATGCGGCCTCCAAGGCGGCGCTGGAGACCCTGGTGGCGGTCTATGCCGACGAGGTGGAGAACACCACCATCCGCACCACCATCCTCGATCCCGGCGCGATGCGGACCAGGATGCGCGCCGCGGCCTATCCGGGGGAGGATCCGGATACACTCACGCCGCCGGATGCCATTGGCCCGCTGGTGGTGGAGCTGATGCGTCCCGACCGCGTGCCGCCGGCCCGGGTTCGCTATGCCGACTGGGCTGCAGCCTGAAGGGCGAGGGCGTCCTTCTCGACCGGCCGCTTCCCCCTACCCCACGAAGCACGAACGCTGAAAGATTAAACAAAACAAAGATGAAGGACATTGTTTAGGCCGCTATCTTTTTAAGTAGCGCCCTAATTAACCTTACCGCGCCTTAGGGGCCCTTGCGTCCCTTGCCGCCGCCCTTCGGTGCGGTGGGCGGCGACTTGTTCACAACCCCGCGGCGGGTCACCTGCGCGGCAGAGGCGCGGACAAGGCGGGTCTTGACCTTGGCCACGCCCTTGGCGGAGAGGCCCTTGGCGGGTGCCTCGGCCTTGGCCCGGGCCTGGGCGGCCTTCACGGCCACGGCCCCCTTGGCCGCCACCCGCTTGGCGGCCGCCCGCTTGGTATTGGCCGCCCCCCGGGTCGGGCCGCCGGGCTCGCCGAAGCCCTGCCCCTTGACCTTGTCGGGCTTGGCACCGCGGAACTTCTTGGTCAGGGGGCGGGAGCGTCCGTCGCTCGCCTCCGTCTCCTGGAAGGGATTGGCCCCGGACTTGATGGTGATGCGGATGGGCACGCCGGGGAGATCGAAGCTCTCCCGCATGGAGTTGATCAGATAGCGCCGATAGCTGTCGGGCAGATGGTCCGCGCGGCTCGCAAACAGCACGAAGGTCGGCGGCCGGGCCTTGGTCTGGGCCATGTACTTCGGCTTGATGCGCTTGCCGTTGACCGCCGGCGGCGGGTGCCGCTGCACCGCCATGGCGAGCCAGTCGTTCAGGTCCCGGGTCTTGACCTTGGTGGACCAGTCCCCGTGCAGCTTGAACACTGCAGGCATCAGCCGATCCACGTGCCGGCCGGTCTCGGCGGACAGGGCCACCAGGGGCGTGCCGCGCACCTGGGGCAGCATCCGCTCCGCCACTTCCCGCAGCTCGGCGAGTCGTTCGGCGGGGTTCTCCACCAGGTCCCACTTGGTGATGCAGAAGACGAGCCCCCGGCCCTCCCGCTCCACCAGGTCGGCAATCTGCAGGTCCTGGGTCTCGAAGGCGTTGGCGGCATCCATCACCAGGATCACGATCTCGGCGAAGGTGATGGCACGGATGGTGTCGGCCGTGGACAGGCGCTCCAGGTGCTCCTGCACCCGGGACTTGCGGCGAAGCCCCGCCGTGTCCACCAGTCGTACGGCGCGGTTGCCCCAGTGCCAGTCCACGGGGATGGCGTCACGGGTGATGCCCGCCTCGGGCCCCACCAGCAGCCGCTCCTCCCCGATCAGGCGGTTGACCAGGGTGGACTTGCCCGCATTGGGACGACCGACAATGGCGATGCGCACCGGCAGGGACAGGTCGACGGGGGGGATGTCCGCGTCCTCGTCCAGAAGGTCCGGGTCGATCTCGCCGTCGTCAAAGGGATCCGGATCCTCGGGCGGCGCCGTCTCCTTCGGCATCAGGGAGATCAGGGCCTGGAACAGGTCGCTCATCCCCTCCCCGTGCTCGGCGGAGATGCCGATGGGGTCGCCGAAGCCCAGCCCGTAAGCCTCGGAAATGCCGATGTCCCCGGCCTTTCCCTCGGCCTTGTTGGCAGCGAGGATGACGGGCGAGTTCCGGCGGCGCAACAGGTCTGCAAAGATCCGGTCAAGGGGCGTGACGCCCTCGCGGCTGTCGATGACGAACACGCAGACGTCCGCATCGTCGATGGCCTGCTCCGTCTGGGCCCGCATGCGGGACTCGAGGCTGTCATCGTCGACATCCTCGAAGCCCGCGGTGTCGATCAGCTCGAGGGTGATGTCTCCCAGCTGTCCGGCGGCCACACGCCGGTCACGGGTCACGCCGGGGCGGTCATCGACGATGGCGAGCTTCTTGCCGGCCAGACGATTGAACAGGGTCGACTTGCCGACATTGGGTCGGCCGACGATGGCGAGCTTGAGCGCCACGGCAGGACTGCTTTCTCAAAGGGTGCAAAGGGACGCTATAGCAGGAAAATCCCAGCCGTCGTCTACCGATTGCACGTCCGGTCCGGACAAGGTCCGGACGGACTGACTAGCGGATGGCGATCAGCTCGCCATTGTCCGCCAGCACATAGACGATCCCACCCGCCGCGATGGGGGTGATGAAGGCCGACGGACCAATCCGCAGGGACGCGACCTTCTCGCCGGTGTGCGGGTCCAGGGCGCGGAGTTCTCCCCGGGAGGAGACCACCAGCAGGCGCTCGGACGCCAGCAGCGGACCCGACCAGACGGAGCGGAACTTCTTGCGGAGACCCTTGTTCAGACCCTGGATCCAGTAGGCCTGGCCCGCATCACGGCTGAGGCAGATCACCTCCCCGGCCTGATCGACGATGTAGATCACGTCGCCGGACACCCACGGGCTGGAGACCGAGGTGATCGGCTGCGACCACCGGGGCTGACCGGTGCGGATATCCACCGCCGCGAACACGCCGGAGTGGCTGCCCGCCACCACGTCGCCACGATAGATGACCGGCAGGCCTGCGATGTCGCGGATCTCGGACAGGGCGTTGTTGCGGTTGGTGAGGGACAGGACGTAGGACCAGGCGTCATTGCCATTGGCGGTGCGGACCGCCGTCAGCTCTCCCGAGGCAAAGGGGGCGACGACGATGTCGTTCTCCACCGCCGGGCTCGACGCCACCTGCATCCGCGCCGGCTCCTCCAGGGCCTGGTAGGTCCAGGCCTCGGTACCGGTGGCGGCGTCGATCGCGTGCAACTGATCCAGGGTATCGACCACGAACAGCTTGCCGGAGGACAGGTTCGGTGCCCCGTGCAGCGGCGTGGTGGTCGGCGTCTGCCACTTCAGGGCCCCGGTCTTCACGTCCAGGGCGGCGGCGAACCTGTATCCGGATGTGACATAGACCGCCGACGTATCGACGGCGAGGCCGCCCCCGAAGGCGTCCTTTGCCCCCACCCGCTTGGGGGCCAGGTTGACGGACCAGATCGTCGCACCCGTCTGGGCGTTCATGGCCGTGACCCGGGCGTGGCCATCCAGCGTGTAGATCACGCCGTCCTGCACCACGGGTTGGGCCGTGATATGGGAGTCAACGGAGTCGCCGTCGCCGATCCGCTTGCGCCAGATGATCTTCAGACCGGCACCGCCCTTGACGTGTTCCATGGAGTGCGTGGCATTGCCGCCGCTCATGGTCCAGTCCGCGTTCTCCTGCGCCGGCGAGATCGAGAAACCGATGCCCTTCAGCTCGGGCGATGTCTCGAGCGCCTTGTTGAGGCTCAGCACCGGAATGCGCTCGCCCTTGACCTTGGACTTGGAGGCGGCGGCCTTCTGCTTCGCCGACGGCCCACCGAACGGCAGCGCCGGTGCATGCAGCGGACCGCAGGCGGCCAGACCGGCACCGGCCACCAGCGCCACGGCCACCAGCCGCACCGCCTTGAACTTGAAGAAGGACATCTACTGGGCTCCGGCGGGGTCGGCGATCGGCGGCACCATGGGCGCAACCGGCGGGGGTAGCGTACGGGCAAGCTTCAGGACCGCCGGCAGATTGGCGGCCGCGCCTGAATCGATCAGGGCGACGGCGGCCTGCGCCCGGTTGCGGGTCCCGTCGTCAGCGTCGAGCGTCAGGCCCAGGGCCTGGAAATCCGCCCGGGCCTCCTTGGCCTTGCCGGCGCTCAGGCGGGCCATGGCCAGCGCCTCGCGGGCCGCCACGTGATAGGGCCGGTCGACGCCGGTCAGGGGGGTGATCCGCGCTTCCAGCTCCGGCAGCGGCATGCCGTTGTCCATGGCGAC
>CAIQUG010000164.1 GCA_903874895.1 uncultured Caulobacterales bacterium
ACGGCGGCTTCCATCAGGCTGGCTGTGGTCCGCTGTCCCGGAGACCCGGGCGGTCTTTGATCAAGCTGTGCCTGAAGGGTGGCATTCTGCTCGCGCAGGGCGCTGAGGGTGGTCTCGTACCCGGCGGTCACGGCCCGCATCTCGTGCATCCGCGTCGCCACGGCCCGGATATTGTTCTGCATCACCCCGAACAGCACCACGACGAAGGTCAGCACGACGAAGATCATGGCCATGACCATGTTCGACAGGGCGTCGACAAACCCAGGCCAGTAGTTTTGGTTCTCGCCTTCCATGGGAAATATCCATTCTAGTTCTCAAAATTATCCGCCACTGTATCGCGATTCAGATCGCCGATAAGTTGTTTTATTTGATAGGACGTTTTAATTTCGCCTATTGTAAGATGAACTATATTTATCTTTGACTGAAAGAATTTTTGATAGGTATCGAGGACGTCGAGCAATGACCGGCTGGCACTGAACAGCTGCTCATCGAAGGCGGTGGCGACCTTGGCATTGGCGGCATATTCCTGCCAGGCCACGATCCGCTGATCCTCGATGTTCTGGCGGCTGAGATAGGTCGCCTGCAGCCGCTCCCGGGCGTTGCGCAGAAGCGCGGCATAGCGATGCTTCAGCTCTGACACGTGGGCGTTCTGGGCCCGGGCCTGGAACAGTTCCGTTCCGGCACCGAAGCCCATGGCGCCGACCAGCATCACCCGGCTGTCAACGGTGGTGCCCTGAGCTCCGCTGGCGTTCTTGGACTGGTACCGGCCCACCTCCAGACTGACCTTTGGCGCCAGTCGCGCGGCCACGGCCACCGCATCGTCATGGGCCGCCTTGATCTGGATGTAGGCCGCCCGCAGCTCTGGGTTTCGCTTGACCATGAAGGCAAAGGCCGTTTCCGCCTGCTCCGGCAGCTGCGGATTGACCCGGTCCGGCACGGCCACCTGCACCGCGGTGACGCCGGTGATCCGGTGCAGGGCGGACAGGGCCACGTCCAGGCCGCCCCGGGCGTCGATCTCCGCCCGACGGGCCGACAGAGAGACGGCCTTGACCCGTTCCAGATCCGCGTCGCTGGCCCCTCCCAGGGCTGCGCGCTTGGTCATGTAGCCCACCAGCTGGGCCATGCGCTGCCTGTGCGCACGGGCCAGGTCCAGGGTCAGTCGCGCCTCGATGAGGTCGAAATAGGTGCTGGCGGCCTCGAAGGCCACGTTCACCTCGGTGGCGCGGCGACGGGCCTCTGCGGCGCGGGCCAGCTCGGTGTCCCGGGCATAGCCTGCCGCGGCGACCGGGTCGAACAGGGGCTGGACGAGGGTATCGGACACATCGGCGCGGACATGGCCAGGATGCGTCGGCGGGATCGTGGTGGTGGACAGGAAAGAATGCTCGTGCCCCTTGTCATAGCGGAACTCGAACCGCGGTCCGAAAATGGAGAGACTGGCGCGGGCCGTGTCCTTTGCCGCATCCAGACCCGCGCGATCCGCCCTCAGGTCCTCGCTGTGATAGGCGGCCCGGTTCACCAGATCCCCAAGGGTGATGGTGTCGATGCTTTCCCGGGCATCATCGGGCGTATCCGCCGTGACCGGAGCCAGCGGCAGGACGACGATATGCTCCGGATCCCGGGCAAAGGCCGGATCCGCCAGGGCCAGCAGGCGGTAGAGGGACGGATCCTCCACCGGCGGATCGGCGGCATCCTGCGCGTCGCCCACCGCGGCGATCCGTGCCAGGGGCGCGAAGGCGGGGTCGGACAGGGGATCTTCCACGACGGGCGCGGCGGAACGGCGCGCAGACTGACCAAGCTCGAACACCACCATGTCGGAGGTTGGGCGCTCCACCAGCTCCGCCGTGTGGTCCGCGATGACATGCGGACCGTGATCCCCCTTGTGGGCCGGGACCGGAGCAGATGACGAGGTCGGGGCCAGGGGGCCGTCAGCGGCCGGAACGACCGGACCCCGATTGTCGGCACCCGCCGTGGTCATCGGCTGGGCGAGGGCGAGGCCCGCGAAGGTCCCGCCGGTGGCAGCGAGGGTCGCCAGCATCGATCCCACCAGAGCGAGGCCGCGCCAGTTCCGCCTTGGCCGGGACAGGGGTGGGGTGAAGGGCCACCGGCTGCGGGTCATCGGCTGCTCCTCACCACCGGACCACAGCCGGCGAGGCCGCTCCCCGTCTCGTTACACACAAGTCCCGACGTTCCCGTGGGCCCCGACCCGGATTCTTGCCGGTGCTGCAGGTCGACCTTCGGGCCGGCAGAGAGCGGGTCCGAGGTCGGGGGCGCCGTTGGCAAGAGGCTTGAGACCAGACCGATCGTCGCCCCGTTGAAGGGTGCAAAGATGGTCAGGGCCGTGGCGTTCCCGGGGGCCTGGGAGAAGGTGTAGTTCCCGAACAGCGCCGCCAGACCGCCGCCGTCGATGGCAAAGCTGCCGATGCCACTGTCCGGCGTGGCGTCCGAGGTGAAGGCGAGGGTCCCGGTCGTCGCGCTGGCCAGCGTCTCCCCCGCCACGAATCCGGACACGGTTCCGTGGAAGGTCGGGTTGAGCCCTCCGAAGCTTCGATAGGCCGGATCCGCCGTATAGGTCAGGATGGCCGGCGTGATCGACGCCGACAGCAGGGGCGTGGCGAGCACATAGTCCCCGGCTGACGTGCCGCCGAGGGTGAACCCGCTGAGGATCACCGCCTTGCCCTGTCCGGCATGGGCGTCACTGAACTGCGCCGACGGGCTTCCGACCAGCTGGAGGTTCGCCTGGTCCGCCGTCATCACACCGTTCAGACCGGCGGTCCCCCGCAGGGTCGCCAGGGTCAAGCCGTCATAGACCTTGCTGCTGGCGGTCAGGCCGGAGATCCGGACCGTCGCCGGGGTCACGTCGGCGGACAGGGTCGGATAGACCAGCGCATAGTCCCCCCCCGACGCGCCGGACAGGGACAGGCCGGCCAGGGTGATGGACTTGCCGGCCCCCACATGGGCGTCCGCAAAGGTCCCCGAGGCGACCCCCTTCAGCGTCACCAGGGCCGTATCCGACGCATAGACGCCGGTGATCCGGGCGGTTCCGGTCAGCGGTGCCGCGGTCGTGGCGTCATAGACACGACGGGCCGCGGCGGACAGTCCGGCGACGGACAGCGGCGCAGGCGTGACCACGCCGGTCAGGGTGAGGCCCGGGAACTGGTAGTCCGCCCTTGAGGCACCGCCGATGGACAGGCCGGTCACCGTGGCCGACTTGGCGGTGCCGGCATGGGCATCGGCATAGGCCGCCGACGGTGTGCCGACCAGGGTCACCTCGTCTCCGGCATAGACCCCGGTGAGGCCCGCACCGGCGGCGACCTGGACCGTCGCCGTCGCGGTGGTGTCATAGGTTCGCGTCGCGATGGAGTAACCGCTGGCCGTGACGATCGCCTTCGTGATGTCGGCATAGAGCCTGAGCGCGTTCAGGCTGTAGTCCCCGGCCTTGCTGCCGCCCAGGGACAGGCCCGCCACATCCACCGCGATTCCGGTTCCGGCATGAACCGTGGTGAAGGTTCCGGTGGGCCCGCCGTCCGCGATCGCCAGGGAGACGCTTCGCTTGTCGGCAGCCAGGACGCCGTCCAGCCCCGCAACCCCGATGGATGGGTCCACAACCACCGAGGCCAGGGCGGTCCTGTCGTAGGGGCGGCTCCTGGCCATCAGACCGTTGGCGGAGATGGGCCGGGGCGTGATGACACCGGAGAGCTGAAGGCTGTCCACGGTATAGTTGGCGGCGGCGGATCCGGTGAGGCCGATCTGGCTGACCGTGACCGTCTGTGCCCCGCCCGGTGCCGAGCTGACGTCGGCGCTGCTGAAGGCGACGACGGCCGGGGTCAGGTCGATCCCCACACGTCCCGTATCCCTCGAAACAGGGGTGACCACCGACAGACCCGCCGTGTTCAGGGTCCCCGTGGCCGTGCCGTCATAGACCTTCGACAGGACCGTGAGGCCCGTCACCACCAGCCTGGCCTTGGTGATGTTCGCCACGAGGGGCGACACCGTCACCACATAGTCCTGGAGGGGCACGTTGGTGAAGGTCAGGCCAGAGAGGGTGACCGCCTTTCCATTGCCGGCATTGGGGTCCTGGAAGGTGCCGGTGAGCGCGGTGAAGTCAAACTGGATGCGGGTCCTGTCCGCCGCCACCACCCCGTCCACGAGGGGCGTTCCGGTCAGGGTCGCCACCGTCGTGCCGTCATAGTCGCGGCTGCTGGCCGACAGCCCG
>CAIQUG010000165.1 GCA_903874895.1 uncultured Caulobacterales bacterium
GTCAGACGCATCAACATGGAAGCTTTCCCCGAAGGAGCCCATAACCGGAGCCAGAATAGGCCCCATTTCTGAAATGGCCGCCTTTACGGGTCCGCGGAGAAGCTGTCCTCGTTCCTGCATTTCGGGTGTGTTGTCAGGCGAGTAGACTCCCTGGAGTTGGCAAATGCGCTTCAGGGCTGTGATTAGATCCTGGGACATGACGCTTTGTGCCACAGGAACGGCAGACGAACCAGGTACCGGCTGTGCAGCGCTATTCCGGGCCCGCGATGTTCATTGCCATACCGAAGGCCACCGTCTCGAAACCGACTCACCCCATTCGCCGATATGACGTTGTCGGATGAGCGGATTAGTATGTAGGGCAGCGCGTGGGTCCCATCTGGCGGAAATGGGGGGTGCCCGGTGGGTGGGGTCAAGGTCGGCAGGATTTTGATGCCCCACCCCCTGTTGCTTGAATACACCACAATTCCAACATCGCGCCCCGGATAGTAGCAATCAGAATGTGGACCGGGATGTGGACCAGCTATCCAACCCCACCCGAATAGTGAATAAATACAACACTACTTGGCAGACACCTCATCCGCCACTCTGGCGCACCTCGGGAACCGCCGGTGCCAGACCACCGGACAGGCGCGCGGCTACCCGTCCGGCCATCGGGCGCTCAGCCGGATGTAGTGCGAGATCTTCGGGGTCTTGCCCCGGAACTCCACGACCCCGCCGCAGCCGATCCGCCGACACCGGGCCTGCCGGTTCCAGAGCACCGTCTGCGGGCCGCGCAAGGTGGCGATGACGTCGAGGTCGACCTTCATCGTCAGATGGCATGTCCGGCAGTAGGACAGCACGTCCCATCCCGCTTTCTGCATCTGCCCCACGGTTTCAGCGGTCCGGCGCCACTCTTCAGCCGACCATCGGTCGTAGTTTCGGAAGCCCATGCACCGGATATGTTCCGGTTATGTTCCATTGCGCAAGGCCCGAGGCGCGACAGATTGTGGATCACGACCGTCCCGGCCGCCCGCGGACCCAGAGATCGGCGGCCTCGAACAGGATCGCGGCCCGGGACAGGTCAGTGTGGACGCTGCCGATCAGGCGCGGAGCATCGGAAGCCGTACCGAACAGGAGCCGCACCGTCACACCATTGCCGTGGACCGTCCCGGCCCAGCTGACCCACGGGTCGGACCCGGGGCCCGGAGTCTCCGTCGCCCGTTCGCTCACCGTCTGGTTAAGGGCCGCCACCGTGCGCCCCGGCTCCCGGATGGGGGCACCGAGGGCCAGCAGGAGGGTCCGGTGAGGCGGTACCGTCCCTGCGGCGTGGACACGAAGGGCAGCGAGCACCCGCGACGCCACCCGGTCGAACCTGAGCCCGAGCCCGGCTGCCGTGAGACCGTGCGCTGTCAGGATGGTCTCGAGAACCGGATCCTGCACCTGTCGCATCCGCTTGTCCTGTTGCTCCGCTCCATCAAAAGCGACCCGCTACTGTTTCTCCGACGCAAGCAGATGGCAACGGGCCGCTCGCCCCTTGTCCCGCCCCGCGGCGTGGGTGATGCTCGGACGTCGAGATCGGGGGACGCACGCATGGGCACGCCATGGTTCGGGCCAAAGCGCTACGGGATAGGTCTGGGTCCATCCTCGCCCGCGGGATGGCTGGCCGTGCTGGTCTATGCAGGACTCATGGCGGGGGCCCTGCCCCCTGTGCGCGCCCTGGGGTGGCCGGACTGGGCCTTTGCCGACATCCAGCTGACAGCCACGGTTCTGCTGCTGACGCGGGTGATGCTCAAGCGGGACCGGCGCCCCATGAAATGGCGGTGGGGTGACCGACGGTGATCACGCTCGACACGCTTGAACTGGCAAGCGGCATCCGGATCCGCGTGGCCTCCGAAGGTGAGGGCCCGCTGGTGCTGATGGTCCACGGCTTTCCGGAGAGCTGGTATTCGTGGCGGCACCAGATGGGCCCTGTCGCGGCGGCGGGGTTCCGGGCCGTCGCCATGGACGTGCGGGGCTACGGCGGCTCGTCCAAGCCCTTCGAGATCGAGGCCTATGACCTGGAGAGCCTGACGACGGACATCGTGCAGGTGATCGACCGATTGAGCCCCGCCGCGCCCGCGATCCTGATCGGACATGACTGGGGGGCGCCTCAGGTCTGGAACACGGCCCTGGTGCACCCGGACCGGGTGCGTGCGGTCGCGGGCCTGTCCGTGCCGTATCTGGGTGTCCCGAAGGCCTCATTCTCGGTTCTGATCGAGGAGGTATTCACCCGTCGTGGAAAGTTCTTCTATCAGCACTATTTCCAGAAATCGCCGCAGGCGGAGCAGGACCTGGAGGCCGATCCCCGGGATTTCCTGCGGCGCTTCTACTACGCCATCAGCGGCGATGCCCCGGACGGGACGTGGCCCAACACCAAGGGTGTGGACGCAACCTTGATGGAGGGATTGCCCGATCCCGACCCGTTCCCGGCCTGGCTCACCGCCGCCGATCTCGACCACTACACGGCGGAGTTCCAGCGTTCCGGGTTTCGTGGACCGCTGAACCGGTACCGCAATCACGATCGGGACTTCCGGTGGCAATCGCAGTTTGCCGGTCGAAGGATCCTGCAACCGGCCCTCTTTGTCGGAGGCGATCGGGACCTGGTACTGTCCATGCTCGGGCGCGGGGATCTGGTGGCGATGATGAAGACGGAAATGCCGGACCTTCGGGGTGCGCATCTGCTGCCCGGATGCGGCCACTGGACCCAGCAGGAGCGGCCGGAGGCCGTGACCGCCCTGCTCCTCGAATGGCTGGCCGGCCTCTGAAGCGAACCGGATGGGCAGACGGCGGCGCCGCGGCTCCAGACGTGTGATCCCAGTGGCGGGTCGGAGACGGAATGCCTCGACCACAGGCTTTCGCCTTGACAGGGCAAACGCCGCCTCCCGATAGTGATCACAGATTTGACGGGGACCCGTATGCGCGGCGCGACTGACCGGATATGGATCAACAGGCTCCCCGGCGCGGCGTCCGCGTCAACGACAGCAAGGTCCGTCCCGTGACACACGACACGCCCATCGCCCGCGGCATGGCCGCCGATCCCGCCGAATGCCGGGCCTTCCTGCAGGACAACCCGGACATACGCTATGTGGAGATCCTGTTCACCGGGATGAGCGGCGTCCCCCGTGGCAAGCGGCTGCGGCGGCATGAACTGCAGGCGATCTACGACTATGGCCGCTTCCTGCCGGGCTCGGTTCAGGTCGTGGATATCACCGGACAGGACGCCTACGACACCGGCCTCGTCTGGGAGAACGGGGATGCAGACATGCTGGCCCGCCCGGCACCGGGGACCCTGGTCCGCGCCCCGTGGCTCGGGGACGACACCGCCCAGGTCCTCTGCTCCATGCACGAACTCGACGGAACGCCCTCGGACCTCGACCCCCGGGCCTTGCTGAAGCGGGTGATCGACCGGTTCGCCGCCGATGGACTGACCCCGGTCACGGCCTGCGAGCTGGAATTCTATCTGGTGGACGCCCAGCGCACGGCCGACGGCGGACTGCAGACGGCCCGGCACCGGGTCACCGGTGAGCGGGCGCGGCTGAACGGGGTCTACGGTCTCGACGAGATGGAGGAGATCGGCCCCTTCCTGCGGGACCTGTGGGAGACGGCGGATGTCCAGGGCGTGCCGCTGGAAGGGGCCATCGCCGAATACGGCGTGGGTCAGGTGGAGCTGACCCTGAAGCACAAGCCCGATGCCCTGCGGGCCTGCGACGATGCGGTGATGTACAAGCGCCTGGCCAAGGGCGTGGCCCAGCGCCACGGCCTGGCCGCCACCTTCATGGCCAAGCCGTTTGCGGATCAGGCGGGCAGCGGGCTGCATCTGCATGTGAGCGTGGCCGACGGTCACGGACCCAACATCTTCGCCAGCGAGGCACCGGAGGGCGACCCCCGGCTGAAGCAGGCGATCGGCGGAATGAAGGCGCTGCTGGGGCCGTCCATGGCGATCTTCGCCCCCAATGCCAATTCGTACCGCCGCTTCCGGGCCAACAGCTACGCCCCCGTGGCACCCACCTGGGGGATCAACAACCGTACCGTCTCCCTGCGCATTCCCGCCGGCCCCGCCTCCACACGGCATGTGGAGCATCGAGTGGCAGGGGCCGACGCCAATCCGTATCTGGCGGTGGCGGCGCTTCTGGCGGGCGTGCATTACGGCCTGAAGAACCACTGCGATCCAGGGGCGATGGTCACCGGGGACGGCTATGCGGCGGCCGCGAAGATGGATCTGCGCCTCCCCTCCAACTGGTTCGCGGCCATTGAGGCCTTCGAGCAGTCGGAGGTGATGGCCGACTATTTCGGCGAACGCTTCGTGAAGATGTTCTGCGCGCTGAAGCGGCAGGAGCAGGACCGCTTCTTCGAGGTGGTCACGCGCCTTGACCTCGACTGGTACCTGCACAATGCCTGAGACCCCGGCCCTGCCCCGTCGTCGTCCCCACCGCCGCTCCCTGCTGGCGGCGCTGGGCGCGTCCGGGGCTGCGGCCGTCGGCTTGAGCTTCGGGCTGGACGGGTGTTCGGACAAGGTGCGCCGGGGTGCCAACGGCGAAGACGCGAAGCTCAACTTCTACAACTGGGACACCTACATCGGGAAGGACACGCTGAAGGACTTCCGCGCGGCCACCGGTGTCGACGTGAACATGAGCCTGTTCGCCAACAATGACGAGCTGTTCGCCAAGCTCCGGGCCGGCAATCCGGGCTTCGACGTGATCGTGCCCACCAACGAGTTCGTCACCCGCCTGCGGGTCGCCGACCTGATCCAGCCCCTGGACCACGCCCGCATCCCCAATTTCGGCAACCTGCTGCCGGAATTCCAGACGGTGGTGTTCGATCCCGACCGCCGCTACTCGATCCCCTATACCTGGCTGGTGCTCGGGATCGGCTACCGCAAGTCCAGGGTGGACGGCGTGCCCGACAGCTGGAAATGGCTGTTCGATTCCGACCGCTACAGGGGCCGGATCGGTCTGTTCTCCGAGGCTGACGACCTCGTCCGGCTGGCGGCCAAGTACATGGGCCACTCCGTCCGCAATGTTCCGGAGAGCCTGCTGCCGGTGATCGAAGCCATGTACGTCCGGCAGAAGAAGCATGTCCGCGTCTTCCACGAGGACAACGGCCAGGACCTGCTGCTGTCGGGCGATATCGACATCGTGCTCGAGTACAATGGCGACATCGCCCAGGTGATGCAGGAGGACGACGATCTGGCCTTCGTCGTTCCGAAGGAAGGCACCCTGATCAACTCCGACTGCCTGTGCATCCCGCGGGGGGCGCCGCGCCCGGACAATGCCCACCGGTTCATCAACTACCTGCTGGATGCGAAGGTCGGGGCGGACATCTCCAACACCATCATGTACCCGACGCCGAACGGTGCGGCGCTCGCCCTCATGCCGGACAGCTATCGGCAGAACAGGGCGATCTTCCCGCCGAAGGACCGGATGGCCGTCAGCGAATATGGCGACTTCGAAGGGGTCGAGCGGACCCACATGTTCGACGAACTTCTCACCCGCGTGAAGGCGGCCTGACCATGGAGAGATCGTCCCATGGCTGAGAATGTGGAGGAGCCCTGGACCCAGGCCAGGGGCATGTTCGCGTCCCTTCTGGCGGGACCGGTGCTGTTCCTGTTCGCCTTCCTGCTGGCCCCGCTGGCGATCATCTGGGGCTATTCCTTCGGCCACACCCAGGGGCTGAAGGACATCGTCGTGGACGGCACCTTCGCAAACTATGCCCACGCCCTCAACCCGCTGTACCTGTCGATCCTGTTCAAGTCCTTGGTGTTCGCGGTGCTGACCACGGGCATCTGCCTGGTGGTCGGGTTTCCGGTAGCGATGGCGATCACCTTCGCCAAGCCCCAGTCCCGGGCGTGGCTGCTGCTGCTGATCATGCTGCCCTTCTGGACCAACCTGCTGATCCGGACCTATGCCCTGATGGCGGTTCTGAGAACCCAGGGCTACATCAATGTATTTCTGGGCTTTTTATGGAACAGCTTGAGCCATCTTGTGGCCACCGCCCACCTGGCGCATCTGGCCCCGTTCCAGCCGCTGGACCTGCTCTACAACAACTTCGCCGTGATCCTCGGCCTGGTCTATGTCCAGCTGCCCTTCATGGTGCTGCCGCTCTATTCCGCCATGGATCGGCTGGATCGATCCCTGCTGGAGGCCAGCCTCGACCTCGGCGCGGGGCACCTGAGGACCCTGTTCCAGATCGTCGTGCCCCTGGCCATGCCGGGCATCGCCTCCGGCGTTCTGGTGACGCTGATCCCGTCCCTCGGCGCGTTCCTCACCCCTGACCTGCTGGGCGGTGTCGACAGCCAGATGATCGCCAATGTGATCGAGCGCCAGTTCAAGGCGGCCAATGACTGGCCCTTCGGCGCGGCCCTGTCGTTCCTCCTGATGTACGTGACCTTCGCCGCGATTGCGCTGCAGTCCATGTTCACGCCGAAGAGAGGACGCCGCTGATGGCCGAGACGCAGCGCCCTCCCCGCCCGAAGCCCGGCCCGCTCGACTACCTCGCCCGCTGGCCCCTGCGCCTGTGGGTGGCCGGGACCGTGGTGTTCCTCTACGCACCGCTGGCCACCCTGATGGTGTTCAGCTTCAACAACTCCCGGCGCAACATCGTCTGGCGGGGCTTCACCCTCGACTACTACGCCCAGGTCCTGCAGGACGAGAGCCTGCAGCACGCCTTCGTCAACAGCCTGACCATCGCGCTCGTTTCCACCGTGCTCAGCGTGATCCTGGGCGCAGCCACGGCGCTGCTGCTCTGGCGGTTCCGGTTTCCGTTCAAGCCGGGTCTGGAGGGGGCCCTCTCCATCCCCATCGTGGTGCCGGAAATCTGCATGGGCGTGGCCTTCCTGGTGTTCTTCACGAAGGTGGTGCCGTGGCCTACGGCCCTGCCCTGGCCCCTGAACCTGGGGGCCATCATCATCGCCCACGTGTCCTTCTCGTTCAGCTTCGTGGCCAGCGTGGTCCGTGCCCGCCTCGCGTCGTTCAACCGCGAGATGGAAGAGGCCGCCCGCGACCTGGGCGCCAGCGAGTGGCGAACCCTGATGGACATCATCGTGCCGCATATGCGCCCCGGCCTGTTCGCCGGCGGTCTGCTGGCCTTCACCCTCAGCCTGGACGATTTCGTCATCACCTTCTTCACCTCGGGACCGGACACCATCACCTTCCCGGTGAAGGTCTATTCCATGATCCGCTTCTCGGTGACGCCGGAGGTCAATGCCGCCTCCACCCTGCTCATCGTCATCACCGTGGCCCTCACCGCCATTGCGCTTCGGCTGCAGGGCAGTGATGCCGGCCATGACGCCTTGTGAGGCCCCGCCATGACCGGACGCGCCATCATCACCTTCGAGAACGTCACCAAGCGCTACGGCCGGGTCGTGGCCGTGGACAACGTGTCCCTCAGCATCGACGAAGGGGAGTTCTTCGCCCTCCTGGGCCCGTCCGGCTGCGGCAAGACCACCCTGCTGCGCATGGTGGCAGGGCTCGAGACCCCCGATGACGGGCGCATCCTGATCGATGGCCAGGACGTGACCCAGGTGCCCCCCAACCGGCGACCGGTGAACATGGTGTTCCAGTCCTATGCCGTCTTCCCGCACATGACCGTGGCTGCCAATGTGGCCTATGGCCTGAAGGTCGAGGGCGTGGCCGAGGCCGAGATTGCGCCACGGGTGGAGCAGGCCCTGAAGCTGGTCAAGCTGGACGGATACGGGGCGCGCAAGCCGGACCAGCTGTCCGGGGGGCAGCGGCAGCGGGTGGCGCTGGCCCGGGCCCTGATCAAGAAGCCCCGCGTGCTGCTGCTGGACGAACCCCTGTCCGCCCTCGACGCCAAGCTCCGGGAGCAGATGCGGTTCGAGCTGACCCAGTTGCAGGACCAGATCGGCGTGACCTTCCTGATCGTCACCCACGACCAGGACGAGGCGCTCGCCATGGCATCCCGCTGCGCCGTGATGAACAAGGGCCTGCTGCAGCAGGTGGGCTCCCCGTCGGACCTGTACGAGTTCCCCAACAGCCGCTTCGTCGCCGACTTCATCGGCCAGGTGAACATCTTCGAGGGTCGCCTCGACATCGATGCCCCCGACCATGCCGTGATCTCATGCCCCGGGCTGCCGACCCCCGTCTACCTGGACCACGGAGTCACAGGGGCCACAGGGGCCACCGTCTGGGTCGCCCTGCGACCGGAGAAGATCGAGCTGTCCGGCCGCAAGCCCGGCTCCGAACCACCGAAGATGGAGGATGCCCCCCAGGGCGCGAATATCGTCGCCGGGGAGGTCCGGCACATCGTCTATCTGGGTTCGGAATCCCTGTTCGAGGTGGAGCTGGACGGCGGGGCCCGGGTCAAGGCGCTGCGCACCAATCTCACCCGCTGGGACCAGGAGGATTTTGCCGTGGGCCAGCCGGTCTGGCTGGCCTGGCACGCCTGTTCCCCCGCCATCCTTCTGAATTGACCGGAAACGGACCTGAAGATCAGCCGAATAGGCATTCCCATTCAAACACCTACACGAAGAAAGACACCCGATGACCCTGCGCAATCACGATATCGCCGAGCTCCGCCGCCTCGACGTCGCCCATCACCTTCCCGCTCAGGCGGATCACGGCCTGATGCAGCAGCTGGGCGGGTCGACCATCATCACCCGTGCCCAGGGCTGCCATATCTATGATGGCGAGGGGCGCGCCATCCTCGACGGCATGGCCGGCCTGTGGTGCGTGCAGGTGGGCTATGGCCGCGAGGAACTGGCTCAGGCCGCCTACGACCAGATGATCGAGCTGCCCTACTACAACACCTTCTTCAAGACCGCGACGCCACCCGCCGTGAAGCTGGCCTCCAAGATCGCCAGCCTGATGGGCGGCAATCTCAGCCACGTGTTCTTCAACAGCTCCGGCTCCGAGGCGGTGGACACCATCATCCGCCTGACCCGCTTCTACTGGGCGGCCAAGGGCCAGCCGGAGAAGCACGTGATCATCGCCAGAACCAATGCCTATCACGGGTCGACGCTGGGCGGGGTGAGCCTGGGCGGCATGGGCCCCATGCGCGGTCAGGGCGGACCTCTGGTGCCGGGCTTCGAGCACATCATGCAGCCCTATGCCTTCAACCTGGGCTTCGGCGAGGACGAGGAGAGCTTCTGCAACCGCGCCGTCCAGGAACTGGAGGACAAGATCCTTCAGGTCGGGCCCGAACGGGTGGCGGCCTTCATCGGCGAGCCGGTGCAGGGCGCCGGCGGCGTCATCATCCCGCCGGAGGGCTACTGGCCCAAGATCGAGGCCGTATGCCGCAAGTATGGCATCCTGCTGATCTGCGACGAGGTGATCTGCGGCTATGGGCGCCTGGGGGAATGGTTCGGCTTCCAGAAGTACGGGGTGAAGCCGGACCTGATCTCCATGGCCAAGGGTCTGTCCTCGGGCTACCTGCCGATCTCCGCCGTGGGCGTGGCGGACCATGTGGTGGAGGTCCTGCGGGAGGTCGGCACCGACTTCATCCATGGCTACACCTATTCCGGCCACCCCACCTGTGCCGCCGTGGCCCTGGCGAACATCGCCATCCTGGAGCGGGAGCACCTGGTGGACCGCGTGCGGGACGACATCGGCCCCTATGCCCAGAAGGTGCTGGCTACCCTGGCCGATCACCCGCTGGTGGGCGAGGTGCGCATGACCGGGCTCCTTGGCGCGGTAGAGATCGTGTCCGAACCGGGGACCAACCATCGCTTTGGCGGCAAGGAAGGCAAAGCCGGACCCATCGCCCGCGATGCCTGCATCCGCAACGGCCTGATGGTCCGCGGGATCCGGGACAGCCTCGTGTTCTGCCCGCCCCTGATCATCACCGAGGCGGAAGTGGACAAGGCCGTCGCCATCATCCGCGCGTCGCTGGACGAGGTCACCCCGGTGCTTCGCGCCATCCCCGCCGCCTGATCGCCACTCAAGACAAGGACGCGCCCATGACCCACCGCTGGACCCGGGACGATCACATCCTCGGCATGGACCGGACGATCCAGCGGCGGGATTTCCTCAACGGGGCGGCGATCGCAATCGGCGTCCCGGCGACGGGCCTCGGCGTTGCCGGGACAGCGGCGGCGGCTGTGTCGGACGTCTGGCCACAGGATCGGCCGGACTACTACCCGCCGCGCCTGCAGGGCCTGAGGGGCAGCCATCCCGGGGCCTTCGAGGCGGCCCATGCCCTGCGGGACGGAACGCCGCACGCAAAGCCCAGGCCCCTGCGAGAGACCTACGACCTGATCGTCGTGGGGGCGGGGATCAGCGGCCTGGCCGCCGCCTGGTTCTGGCGGGAGAAGCACCCGGAAGCGAAGATCCTGATCCTCGACAACCACGACGACTTCGGCGGGCACGCCAAGCGTAACGAGGTGGTGATGGCCGACGGCAGCGTGCGGCTGATGAACGGCGGCACGCTGATGATCGACAGCCCGTTCCCCTACAGTCCGGAAGCGGACGGGCTTCTGAAGTCGCTGGGCGTCGATCCCGTCGCCCTCTCGAAGCGGTGCGAGGATCACGCCTTCTACCGCGAGCGGGGTCTGGGCCAGGGGATCTTCTTCGACCGGGAGACCTTCGGCGAGGACAAGCTGGTGGGAGGTCTGCCAGATCTCGGCGAGGACCTCCCCAGCATGGAGGCCGTGGACGGCTTCATCGAGGCGACCCCCCTGTCGCCTGCGGCCCGGGCCGACCTGCGGCGCCTGCTGACCCTCTTTCCCGACCCCTGGCCGGACATGACCTCGGACGCCAAGAAGGACCGCCTGTCGAGGATCAGCTACCAGGCCTACATCCGCGACGTTCTGAAACTGGATCCCGCCGTCGTGGCCATGTTCCAGACCTTCACCCAGGGGGAGTGGGCAGCGGGGATCGATGCGGTCTCGGCTCTGGACTGCTGGGGTTTCGGCATGCCGGGCTTCCGCGGTCTGAACCTGGCACCGGGCGCGACGCCCCGGATGAGCTTCACCCCCCGGGGCTATTGCGTCGGCGCAAGCTACCGGTTCCATTTCCCGGACGGAAACGCCTCCATCGCCCGCCTGCTGGTTCGCGGACTGGTGCCAGGGGCTCTGCCCGGCACCTCGGCCGAGGACATTGTCACCGCGCGCTGCGATTATTCCCGCCTGGACCGGCCGGACAATGGCGTGCGCCTTCGCCTGTCCTCCACCGTCACGGCGGCGCGTCACTCCGGCGGCGACCCGGCGGCGGCGAGCCACGTGGAGGTCGACTACATTCGCGGCGACACGGCGTTTTCCGTGGCCGGCGCGAAGGTGATCCTCGCCTGTTACAACATGCTCATCCCGTATCTTTGTCCGGACCTGCCCGAAGAGCAGAAGGCGGCGCTGCACGAACTGGTGAAAGAGCCGCTGGTCTATACCACGGTCGCGCTGCGCAACTGGACGGCGCTGGACCGATTGAAGGTGTCATCCGTCCGCGCCCCCGGCGGCTACTGGACGAGCTTCAATCTCGACCCGATCGTGAATATCGGGGGGTATGCTGGGGCTACGGACCCGACCCGCCCCACCCTGCTGCGCCTGACCCGCACCCCCTGCGCGCCTGGCCTGCCCGAACACGACCAGAACAGGGCCGGGCGCGCGGAACTGCTGGCCACCCCCTTCGAGACCTTCGAACGGGAGACCCGCCGGGAACTGGGCCGGATCCTCGGTCCCGGCGGCTTCGACCCCGCCCGGGACATCACTGCCGTCATCGTCAACCGCTGGCCACACGGCTATGCGCCGGAGCGCAACTTCCTCTGGGAGCCGGAAGTTCCCGACGCCGCCCTGCCCCAGACCGTGGCCCGCCAGAGGTTCGGCCGCATCGCCATCGCCAATTCTGACTGCGGTGGCGGGGCCTACACGGACGTGGCCATCGATATGGCCCACCGGGCGGTGGAGGACCTGACCGGCTGAGCCTGCGACCTCAGACGTTCAGCAAGAGGAACTCCCGCTCCCACGGGCTGATCACCCGCATGAAGGTGGCGAATTCGGCGCGCTTCACGGCGGCGAAGGTGGTGACGAAGCGACGACCGAACGCCTCGTCCAGTTCCTCCGTATCCTCGAACAGGCGAACGGCCTCCAGCAGGCCGGACGGCAGGTCGAACTCCGATGCCCGGCTGGCACCGGCCACCGGCTCGGACGCATTCAGCCCCTCCACAAGACCGAAATAGCCGCAGGCCAGCACGGCGGCGAGGGCCAGATACGGATTGGCGTCAGACCCCGGCGCCCGGCATTCCACCCGGCGGTTGGCGGCATTGGAGGGCGGGATCCGCAGGCCCGTGGTGCGGTTGTCATAGCCCCACTGGACGTTCACGGGGGCCGAGGAGTTGGACACCAGCCGCCGGTAGGAATTCACATACGGGGCCAGCATGCAGGTCACCGCCGGCACCAGCTTCTGCTGGCCGCCGATGTAGTGGAAGAACTCCGGGGTCGGGCGGCCCTCCTCGTCGGTGAAGATGTTGCGGCCGGTGGTAGCGTCCACCACGCTCTGGTGGATGTGCATGGCCGAGCCCGGCTCGTTGGCGATCGGCTTGGCCATGAAGGTCGCATAGATGTCGTGGGCCAGCGCCGCCTCGCGGATGGTGCGTTTCAGCAGGAACACCTGGTCCGCCAGTTCGATGGGATCCCCGTGACGCAGGTTGATCTCCATCTGCGCGGCCCCTTCCTCGTGGATCAGGGTGTCCACCTCCAGGTGCTGGGCCTCGGCAAATTCATAGATGTCCTCGAACACCGCATCGAACTCGTTCACCGCAGAGATGGAGTAGGAGCGACGCCCCGCCTCTGCCCGGCCGGACCGCCCGATGGGCGGTTCCAGCGGATAGTCGGGATCGACATTGCGCTTCACCAGATAGAACTCGATCTCCGGCGCCACCACGGGCTTCCAGCCGCGCTTGGCATAGAGGTCGACGATCCGCTTCAGCACCTGCCGCGGGGCGATCTCCACAGGCCGACCATCGCGGAACATGGCGTCATGGATGACCTGGGCGGTGGGATCGGTGGCCCAGGGCACCTCGCACAGGGTCGAGAAGTCGGGCCGCAGCTCGATATCCCCGTCGGAGGGGTCGTAGCGGAACTCGTCCGTCTCGTCCGGATATTCCCCGGCAATGGTCTGCATGAAGATCGAGGACGGCAGGGCCATGGCCGTGTCGTCGAAGAACTTGGAGGCGGGCATGATCTTGCCCCGGGCCACGCCGGCGAGATCGGGCACCACGCACTCGATCTCGGTGATGCCGCGGCTGGCCGCCCAGGCCCGGGCCTCGGCGACGTTGGAGATGACCGGACGGACCGGAAGGTCGATGGATTTCTTCTTGGCCATGTGAGCGACTCTGCGGTTTTGGGCCGGTGCGGGTCTGGAAAGGGCGATCCGGCGTCTGGGATTGGGGGCGGGAATCAGGGGCAATCGACCCGCTAGTCGTCGGGTGCGCCGGCAACGCGCCCTGCATCGGCCGGTCTGGGCCGACAACCGCCGCGGACGGCGGTGCGATCACTGAGGGGTCTGGGCTTGCCCATGCAGGGCGACGTGCATGCGCGTCGCCAAACGCTCCAACCTTGTGTGCAGTCGCTGCAAGCATAACTTGCCACCGTTTCAGGCGCCAGTGGGCTTCGCGCCACAGCCCGGGATTATGTGATCACAGCGCCTTGACAGGCTCAACCCGGGGACGGAACGTCACGTAACCATCACACGCCCGAGGATATGTACATGTCGCTTGCTTCGCACGGTCGCCGCTGGCTGACCGGCACGACCGCTCTGGGTGCCTGCTTCGCGGCGCTTTCCGTCAGTGCCACGGCTGCGGAACAGCCGGTCGCGGCCAAGGATGACGGCACCGTCGTCAAGGAAGTGGTGGTCACGGCGACCCGGACGTCCCAGGTCCTGTCGAAGGTGCCGATCTCCGTCAGCGCCTTCACCCAGGAGACGATGGACAAGCAGGGGATCAAGTCCTTCAGCGACATTGCCCGCTACACCCCCGGCGTGACCTTTGACGACAGCACCAAGGACGTCTCGATCCGGGGCATCGAGTCCAACGCCGGCGACGCCACCACGGGCATCTACATCGACGACACGCCCATCCAGCTCCGCAACCTCGGCTTCAACTCCAACAACACCCTGCCGGCGGTCTTCGATCTTGACCGGGTCGAGGTGCTGCGCGGGCCGCAGGGCACGCTGTTCGGCGCGGGCTCGGAGGGGGGCACGGTCCGCTACATCACGCCGCAGCCCAGCCTGACCAAGTTCAGCGTCTATGGCCGTGCGGAGACCGCCTATACCAGCGGCGGCGCGCCCAGCGTCGAGGCCGGAGTGGCCATGGGCGGTCCGATCATCACGGACAAGCTCGGCCTGCGGATCAGTGTCTATGACCGCCATGACGGGGGCTATGTGGACCGGGTGGATACGGTCACCGGCCAGAAGACCAAGTCCAATGCCAACTGGACCGATACCTTCGTGTGGCGTGGAGCCCTGGCCTGGGCGGCAACGGACAAGCTGCTGATCACGCCGACGGTCCAGTTCCAGAGCCGCAATCAGCGGGACACGGACGGCTACTGGGAGTCCCTGTCATCTTCCCCTCACGGGACACTCGGCCTGTCGCCGGGCCGCTACAACAACGGCAATCCTGGCCGCCAGTCAGACTATGACCGCTTCTATCTCGCGTCGATCAAGGCCGAGTACGATCTGGGCAAGGCCAAGATCATCTCCAACACCTCCGGGTTCACCCGCCGGGAGTATCTGCTGAATGGCTATGAGGGCACGCTCTACAACCTGTCCTTCTTCGGCAGCTTCGTCAGTGCGGGCACGGATCCCCAGGGCCAGGCGTGCACCGGGGGTGTCTGCGGCGGCGGTGCCCTCACCGGCAATCCGTCCCCCCTGCTCAATGCCAACGGCCTGAACCTGCCCGGGTTCGGGCGGTATGCCTCACCCAACAGCATCACCAATGTGCAGCAGAACTTCACCCAGGAACTGCGCATCCAGTCCACCGATCCGGACGCCAAGGTGAGCTGGGTGACGGGGATCTTCTACAGCCAGAACCGCCAGGAAAGCATCGAGGAGATCCACGATCCGCAACTGGCGCCCCTGATGCAGTACCTGTTCGGCGAGACCATCGCCCAGGCCTGGATCGAGCCCACCCTGCTGCCGAACGGCGATGACTACTACAACCGCAATGTCGGCCACTCGTCCCAGACGGCCCTGTTCGCCGACGTGACCTACAATGCGACGGACAAGCTCAAGGTCATCCTGGGCCTGCGCTATGCCCGGACCCATTTCGACATCGCCAACAATGCCGACGGACCGCAGAACACCGGTCCGTCCGGCGGCACCAACGGCAAGAACGACAAGCCGTTCACGCCGAAGATCAGCGTATCCTACCAGGTGACGCCCACCGACCTCGCCTATGCCACCGTCGCAAAAGGCTACCGGATCGGGGGCGCCAATGTGCCGCTGAGCGCAGGGCTGCTCAGCACCTGCAGCGACGACCTGGCGCTGCGCCACATCACCAGCACGCCGTCGACCTACAATTCCGACAGCACGATCAGCTACGAGGTCGGATCCAAGAACAAGCTGTTCAACCGGTCCCTGCAGATCGCCACCAGCGTCTATCACGTGGACTGGTCGAACATTCAGTATCAGGATCTGCTGTCCACCTGCGGCATTCTCTACACGACCAATCTCGGGTCGGTCTCCAGCAACGGGTTCGACTTCCAGGGGACCTGGCTGATCAACCCCGATGTGGAACTGGACCTGGCCGTGGGCTACACCGACGCCAAGTTCACCAAGACGGCCGGCGTGCCCGGCAGTCCGACCGTCCGCAAGGGCGACACGGTGGGCGGTTCTCCGCTGACCATCACCGTCGGCGGCCGTTGGGACTTCACCCTGGCCGACCGGGCGGTCTATCTGCGGGTCGATGACCAGTATGCCAGCCAGAATACCGGCACGACGCCGATCCTGGACCCCCAGACGGCCGCCTATGACCCCAACCTGGTGAAGCCGCCCGCGACCAACTACCTGTCTGCGCGGCTGGGCACCCGGCTGGGCCCGTGGGATGTTTCGGTGTTCGGCAACAACCTGACCAATTCCCATCCGGAGCTCACCCGCAGTCACGCCACCGGGGCGTCGCCGATCTTCCAGCTGACCACGGCACGGCCGTTGACCGTTGGTGTCACCGGCGTGCTCCGGTACTGATCGGCAGGGTCTGATCCCATACGCCAAGAGGCACCGGGACGGATCCCGGTGCCTGTGTTTGGTCTGGCGTGATGGGCCAGGCCGGGCTACTGCCCGGCGACCGCGGCTTCCACGGCGGGATGGGTGATCTTGCCGGCCTGCACGTTCAGACCCAGGGCAAAGCCCGGATCATCGGCAAAGGCCTGCGCCACGCCCTTGTCGGCCAGGGCGATCACATAGGGCTGGGTTGCGGCGTTCAGCGCGTAGGTGGAGGTCCGTGCCGCGGCACCGGGCATGTTGGCGACGCAGTAGTGCAGCACGCCGTCCACCCGGTAGGTCGGGTCCGCATGGGTGGTCGGGCGGCTGGTCTCGAAGCACCCGCCCTGATCGATGGCCACGTCCACCAGCACGACGCCGGGCTTCAGCTGGGCGAGGTCGGCCCGGCTGATCAGCTTGGGCGCCGAGGCCCCCGGGATCAGCACGCAGCCCACGATGAGGTCGGCTTCCCGGGCAGCGGCCAGGATGGCGTCATGGGTCGAGAAGACCGTCTTCACCCGGCCGTCGAAGCGGGCATCCAGCTCCGCCAGACGATGGGGATCGATGTCGAATATGGTCACGTCCGCCCCCTGCCCCACGGCGATCCGTGCCGCTTCGGTTCCGGAGACCCCGCCGCCGAGGATGACGACCTTGCCCGGTGCCACGCCCGGGACGCCGCTGAGCAGCACGCCCGGCCCACCCCAGGGCTTGAGCATCAGGAGCACGCCCACATCCACGGCCATCCGCCCGGCGACCTGGCTCATCGGAGTCAGGAGCGGCAGACGCCCGTCGCGACCGACGATGGTTTCATACGCAATGGCGGTGCAGCCGGAGGCCTGCAGACCCCGGGTCTGGGGCACGTCAGCAGCCAGGTGCAGGTACGTGAACAGGATGTGGTGCGGCTTCAGGCGGGCCACTTCGACCGCCTGGGGTTCCTTGACCTTGACGATCATCTCGGCAAAGGCGAACACCGCATCCGCGTCAGGCAGGACGGTGGCGCCCGCCGCCATATAGTCTGCATCGGACGCGCCGATGCCCTGACCGGCGAGGGTCTCGACAGCGACCTCGTGTCCGCGGCGGACGAGGCCCTTCACCACTTCGGGGATCAGCCCCACCCGGTCTTCGAGGGTCTTGATCTCTTTCGGCACACCAATGCGCATCACCGATCTCCCTGATCCGCCCGACCTGTCGCGGGCGTGTTGAACCTGAAGCCGACGATACGCCGGTTCGGCTGGCGCTTTCGGTGAAACTCCGGCAAAGCTGGGGCTGGCGATGGCGGCTTTTCGGTGAAAACACCCATTTCACGACAGGATCTGCGAACATGATCGATGAATATGACAGGAACATTCTTCGAGAGCTGCAGAAGGACGGTCGATCCACCAATGCCGAGCTCGCCCGCCGGGTCAATCTCTCCGAGAGTGCGTGCCTGCGCCGACTGCGCCTGCTGGAGCAGCGGGGAGTCATCGAGGGATACGCCGCCAAGGTCCATCCCGGCTCCGTCGGACTGCCCATGAGCGTATTCGTCACCCTCAGCCTGACCACCCAGTCCCAGGCCGCGCTCACCGCCTTCGAGGCGGCCGTGGCCCAGATCCCGGAAGTCATGGAGTGCTATCTGATGACCGGTTCGTCGGACTATCTGTTGAGGATGGTGGCCCGGGACGTGGATGATCTGGAGCGTCTGCACGCCCAGCGCCTGACGCGAATTCCCGGGGTCAGCCGCGTCACCTCAAGTATCGCCATGCGTACTGTCGTCAAACGAACGGGACTTCCGCTGTGATGGCCATTTCCGTAAGTATTCATGTTGGATTAACCACGCGCAAGGCCTCACTTCAGACGCAGACGCCTTGAATATATGTTAGATAATCAACGGTTCATTCATTGCCGATCGCTATACATGCTATCTGGCAGTGTGACGGTTGAAAATGATCGCTACGGAACCGCGATTGACGCGAGACGGCGAGGCCCTGAGGCTGGTGCTGTCTGCGCGCATGGAATCCGCCCGCGCCCGCGCGGCGGCGGCGGTATTCCTGATGATGGGCGCGGAGTTTGTGTCCCTCAGCATCTGGCCCGTGATCTGGCTGGTGCTGGTGATGACCAGCTTTGTCGTGGATCGGGGCGTTGCCCGGGCCTGCCTTCGCCGTCGCGGGACCTTCCCAAGTGCGCTGGTCACTGCGCTCGGCCTGTGGATCCTGGCCTGCAGTGTGACCTATGCGTCGATCGCGCTCTATTTCTGGAAGTGGGGCGGCGAATTCGGACGGAGTTTCGCCCTGGTCCAGGCCGGCGCCGGACTGGTCCAGGCGGCCATCCAGCTGCGGTCGGTCCGGCGGCTGATGGTGCTGTCGATGCTCGGGCACGGCTGGGTCATCCTGCTGATCCCCTCGGCCTCCGGCATTGCCCAGTTCGGACCTGTGGGCCTCGTCCTGCCGTTCGCCGGCTTCATGGTCTTCGTCTCCCTGCTCTTGCAGCTCGTCCGCCACAGTGCAGCCGAGCAGGCAGAGCTGATCCGCGCCAAGCGCGAGGCCGAGTCCCAACGGGCCTTCACCACCTCCATCATTGAAAGCATCCCGAACCTCCTGTTCGTGATCAACGCCCGGACCGGGGCCTTCGAGCTGATCAACAAGGCGGCCGAACGGATCACCGGGATCAGCCGCGCCGAGGCCGTCGGGCGTCGCTACGAGGACTTCTACCCCGCCGAAGCCGCCGCGCGCCTGCGACGCCTGGACGCGGAGGCCATGGCCTCCGGCCAGCCGGTGACCTTCGAGGACGAGTCGATCATCAGCGCGGACGGCGCGCTGCGGACCCTGCGCGGTCGCCATGTCTGTATCGCCGACGAGGACAACGCGCCGCGCTATCTCATCGGCGTGGCCGAGGATGTGACCGACGTCCGGGAGGCCGAGGCCCAGGTCGTCCGCCTCGCCCACTATGACAGCCTGACAGAGTTGCCGAACCGGGTCCTGTTCCGCGCCCGTCTCAACACGGCCTTCGATACGGCCACCAGCGGCGGCGACCGGGCTGCGCTGCTCTGGATCGATCTCGACCACTTCAAGGAAGTGAACGACACCCTCGGGCATCTGGTCGGCGATCAGCTGCTGATGGAGGTGGGCGAGCGCCTGAAGGGCACCGTGCGCGCCCAGGATACCGTCGCCCGCCTGGGCGGCGACGAATTCGCCATCGTCCAGACCGGCCTGATCAGAAACGGCGATGCCGAGGACCTGGCGGCGCGGGTGGTCCAGCTGATGAGCCAGCCCTTCCATCTCAGCGGCCGTGCCATCTGCATCGGTGCGAGTGTCGGCATTGCCTTCGCGCCGGAAGATGGACTGACGGCGGACGAGCTGATGATGCATGCCGACATGGCCCTCTATCGCTGCAAGCAGACCGGCCGCGGCGGCTATCGCCTGTTCGAGCGCGAGATGAACGAGCGCCGCCGCGCCCGCCGCACCCTGGAGCAGGACCTGCGTCGCGCCTTTGCCGAGGACAGCTTCTCGGTGGTCTTCCAGCCGCAGCTGAATGTGAAGACGGACCGCATTTCCGGGTGCGAGGCCCTGATGCGCCTTCAGATTGACGGTCGCGCCGTGTCCCCCGCCGAGTTCATTCCGGTGGCCGAGGAAATCGGGCTGATCAATCAGATCGGGGAATGGATCCTGCGCCAGGCCTGCGCCGAGGCCGCGACCTGGCCTTCCGGCATGAAGGTGGCGGTGAACATGTCGCCGGCCCAGTTCAAGGATCCGAACCTGATCCGCATGGTGATCTCCGCCCTCGCCCATGCCGGACTGAGCCCGGACCGACTGGAGCTGGAAATCACCGAAGGCACGCTGCTGCAGAACAACGATGCCAATCTGACCACCCTGTTCAGGCTGCGGGAGCTGGGCGTCCAGGTGGCCCTGGACGATTTCGGTACCGGCTTTTCCAGCCTGAACTATCTACGCCAGTTCCCGTTCACCAAGATCAAGATCGACAAGTCCTTCGTCAGCGACCTGTCCATGAGCCTGGAGTCGGTGTCCATCGTGAAGGCGATTGCGGGCATGGCCTCCAGCCTCGGCATGCAGACCACCGCCGAGGGCGTGGAAACCGAACGGCAGCTGGAGATGGTGAAGAGCTACGGCTGCACCGAGATCCAGGGGTACCTGATTTCCCAGCCCTGCACCGCTGAGGAGCTGGCCGATGTTTTCGCGCGTTACGGTGGACAGACGTCGACCCGTGTCGGCACAGCCGCGGCGGGCGATCCGGAGCTGTGGCTCTCCGCCGGCTGATCCGGGAACGGGTCCGGCCTCAGGCTCGCTCGAAGATCGCGGCCATGCCCTGGCCGCCGCCCACGCACATGGTCTCCAGCCCGTAGCGCTCGCCGCTGCGCTCGAGTTCATGGAGCAGGGTGGCGAGGATCCGCACCCCCGTCGCCGCGATGGGGTGTCCGAGAGAAATCCCGGACCCGTTCACATTGAGACCGGCCAGGCGGTCGTCGTTTTCGGCCCAGCCCCAGCCCTGCAGCACCGCCAGGACCTGGGTCGCGAACGCCTCGTTCAGCTCGACCCGCCCGATGTCCTTCCAGCCCATCCCGCTGCGGGCGAACAGCTTTTCCACCGCCGGCACCGGTCCGATGCCCATCATGGCCGGATCACAGCCGGCTGCGGCCCAGCCCACCATGTAGCCCATGGGCGTCAGGTTCATCTCGGCGAGCTTGTCCTCCGCCACCACGAGGACCGCGGCCGCCGCATCGTTCTGCTGGCTGGAATTGCCCGCCGTGACGACGCCGTCCTTCATCAGAGCGGGCAACCGCGCCAGGCTCTCCAGCGTGGCGTCCGGCCGCACGCCCTCGTCCCGGTCGAAGATCAGGTCGGGCTTGCCCCGCACAGGCACGGACACGGGGACCAGTTCGTCGGCGAACCGGCCGGCCGCCCAGGCCTCCGCCGCGCGGTGCTGGCTGGCCACGGCATAGGTGTCCGACGCTTCCCGGCTGACCCCGTAGGCCCTGGCGAGGTTCTCCGCCGTCTCGATCATCCCGGAGATCTTGCCGAACCGCTCCACCGGCTGCGACCGCTCCCGCCCCCGCTCCAGCCGGTCATAGAGGGTGACAGATCCCGCCCGGGCCCCGCCGCGCATGTTCAGCGAGTAGTATTCCACCCGGCTCATGCTCTCCACACCGCCGGCAATGACGACGTCTGCCGCACCGGTCTGAACCATCATCGCCGCCGTGGCGATCGCCTGGAGGCCGCCGCCGCACCGTCGGTCCAGCTGGACGCCCGGCACCTCGATCGGCAGTCCGGCCGCCAGCGCCGCCCACCGACCGGTGCAGGGCGTCTCGCCGTTCATGTAGCTCTGCGCAAACACCACATCGTCGATCCGCGAGGGATCCACGCCGCTGCGGGCCACGACTTCCTTGACCACGAGGGCCCCCAGCGTCTCCACCGGCACGGTCTGCAGAGCGCCCAGGAACTTGCCGACGGGCGTACGAACGGGGGCAACAAGAGCGGCACGGCGCATGGGGAACCTCGGATCAGCTACAGTCGAGCTATTCGACAATCTGCCGGGCTTGTAAACACCGGCCGGGGTCGTGCGCAGGCCCGATGCCTAGGCGCGACGCATCCTGCGCCCCATATACCCGATACGACCTTCCCCATCTCCCTTCGGAGCCCGCCGTGTCTCGCATCTTCCTCGCCCTGGCCGCCCTTGCCCTCGTGCTGACGACCCAGCCGGCAGTTGCCGCCGGCCCCACCACCCGGGATCCGGCCCGCCTTCCTGCCGGGGACTATGTTCTCGACAAGAGCCATGCGAGCCTGGTGGCGCGGGTCAGCCACATGGGCTTTTCCCGCTACACCCTTCGCTTCACGAAGCTGGATGCCGGCTTCACCTATGACCCCGCCGCGCCGGAAAAGACCCGCATTACGGTGGCCGTTGATCCGACCAGCCTCGATACCGGCTCCTCAAGCTTCAGCAAGGCGCTCGCCAACGGCACCACCTGGCTGAATGCGGGCGCGTATCCGAAGATCACCTTCACCTCGACCGGTGTCACGCCGGGGGCCGATGGCATGGGCCAGGTGACCGGCGACCTGACCTTCCTGGGCGTCACCCGTCCGCTGGTGATGGACGTCCACTGGAACGGCGTTGGCCCCGGTCTCTTCGGCGGCACGCGGACGGGCTTTTCCGCCACGGCGCACATCAAGCGGTCCGATTTCGGCAACAGGACCGACCTGCCGGTGGTGGGGGATGACGTGGACTTCGAGATCGAAGTCGAGTTCTACAGAACCTGATCCATTGGAGACCGTCCCCATGTCCCGTTCGTCCGACCGTTACACAGGGGTCGCCGTCGCCCTCCACTGGCTGATCGCCGTCTCGATCCTGTTCCAGATCATGCTGGGCTGGCGAATGGACGATCACGGGAACTCAGCGGTGACCTTCCTGGTCTTCCAGCTGCACAAGTCCATCGGGATCACCATCCTGCTCCTCAGCCTGGCAAGGCTGGGCTGGCGGCTCGCCAATCCGCCACCGCCCCTTCCAGCTCAACTGAAGCCTTGGGAACGCTGGCTGGCCCATGCCACGCACCTCGGCTTCTACGCCATCATGATCGGCCTGCCCCTGACCGGATGGCTGCTTGTGTCCGCATCCAAGACCAACATTCCGACCCTGCTGTACGGAGTCTTGCCCTGGCCTCACATCCCCGGCGTGGCGGAGCTGGCACCGCCGGCCAAGCTCGTCTGGCACAAGGTCGGCGAGCTCGGCCACGGCCTGCTGGCCAAACTGACCTATCTTCTGCTGGCCCTGCATGTGGCCGGTGCGCTGAAGCACCAGCTGGTCGATCGCGACGGAACCCTCGCCCGGATGATCCCGGGCGTTCGCGCGGGGGCCTGGTTTGATCCCCGGGCATTGATCGCTGCCGCCGCCGTGCTGGCCGCCCTCGCCGGGGGGCAGTGGGTCTTCCGGCAGACGGCGGCGCCCACCGTGCCCACCCCGGCCGCTCCGGCACCGGTGGTGCCTGCCGCGGCCGTCCCGACGCCGGCCACAATGACAACCCCGGCAACCCCGGCAACCGCCGCCACCGAAACGCCCGCCAAGGCCGCCGCACCGCATCCGGTCACGCCCTGGACGGTGGAAGCCGGCGGGAAGCTGGACTTTGCCACCAGCTGGTCCGGTCAGCCGGTGACCGGCCAGTTCAAGGACTGGACCGCAGACATCCGGTTCTCCGAGGACGCGCCGGCGGACTCCAGTGTCACCGTCACCGTCAATCCGACCTCCGTGGCCACCGGGGACGCCCAGCGGGACGCGACCCTGCCCACCGAGGACTGGCTGGACACCACGGGCTTCCCGAAGGCCACGTTCCATGCCGACGGCTTCCGCCGCCAGGGCCCAATCTGGACAGCGGATGGCCAGTTGACCCTCAAGGGCGTCTCCCGGCCCCTGCGCCTGACCTTCACCCTCGAGCAGAAGGGCGACCGGGTCACGGCCCGGGGACGAACTTCGGTCGATCGCATCGCCTTCGGCGTCGGCAAGGGCGATTTTGCCGCCACCGACCAGATCCCGGCCCAGGTGACGGTCAGCTTTGCCTTCAGCGCCCGCCGCAGGCCGGCACCCTGATCGCGGGAGCCTGACCCTGCGGCACGCTGGCGCCGGGTGAAGATCCGGGTCTAGGATGCACGTCCGACGACCGGGAGACTGTGACATGGACCTGAACCTGTCCGCCGAAGACTGCGCCTTCCAGCAGGAGGTCCGCGCCTTTCTGGATGCCGAGCTCACGGCGGACCTGCGGGAGGCGGGGCGGCGGACCACCAGTGTCTTCACCGACCGGGACTGGAACCTGCCGTGGCACCGGATCCTGCATCGCAGGGGCTGGGTCGCCCCCGCCTGGCCGGTGGACCATGGCGGACCGGGCTGGACCGAGATGCAGAAGCACATCTTCGCCTCGGAATGTGCCCTGGCCGGGGCCCCGTCCCTGTCGCCCATGGGCCTGAAGATGGTGGGGCCGTGCATCCAGCGCTTCGGCACCGACGCGCAGAAGGCCCATTACCTGCCCCGCATCCTGTCCGGCGACGACTACTGGTGCCAGGGCTATTCGGAGCCCGGCTCCGGCTCCGACCTGGCCTCCCTGCAGCTGCGGGCGGTCCGGGACGGAGACGACTACGTGCTGAACGGCTCCAAGATCTGGACCACCCACGCCCACTTCGCCAACCGGATGTTCTGCCTCGTCCGCACCCGCTTCGACGGCAAGCCCCAGGCCGGGATCACCTTCCTGCTGCTGGACATGGACACGCCGGGCATCACCGTGAAGCCGATCATCACCATGGCCGGGGATCACGAGGTCAATCAGGTGTTCTTCGACGAGGCCCGCGTTCCCGTCTCCGGCCGCCTCGGCGAGGAGAACCAGGGCTGGACGGTGGCGAAGTACCTGCTCGAATTCGAACGCGGCGGCGGGGCAGCCGCAGGGTTGAAGCTGAGCGTGTCCCGCATTCGCGACATGGCCCGGGCCGAGGCGCTGGGGGACGGGCGACGGCTGATCGATGATCCGGATTTCGCAGCCCGGCTGATGGAAGCCGAACTCGCCGTGCAGGCGATCGAGATGACCGAGCACCGGGTGCTGAGCGCCATGGCGTCCGGCCGTGCGCCGGGGCCCGCCTCGTCCATGCTGAAGACACAGTCCACGGAGATGATGCAGCAGCTGGACACCCTCGCCGTTGAAGCGTCGCAGCACTATGCCGCGGTATTCCAGCCGGAGGCGCGGGCGGCGGGAGCCAATGTGGAGCCCATCGGTCCTGACCACAGCCTGGTATCCATGGCGCGCTACCTGAACAACCGGGCCGCGAGCATCTATGGGGGATCCAACGAGATCCAGCGCAACATCATGGCCCAGCTGGTGCTGGGCCTCTAGCCCCGTGGGCGCGTCACCGCTTCCCGGCCCGGATCTAGACCGTCAGGGGCGAGGCCAGGGTCGAGTCCGTGGCGCAGCAGACGCAAACGCCGGTGTCGAAGAACAGCTCCCGCTCCTCGTAGGTGGGAGGCTCATGGCAGATCTGGCAGACCAGGCCCTGGGCCCGGGCGGCGCGCTGCCACAGATCGCGCGCGGGATTTTGCAGGTCAGCGGAGACGGTCGTCGAGTCCATGCGGAGCCTCCCGAGGCTGGGGTCAGGGGGATGAGGACATCCGGACGGCGCGATGTCGGCGCTGCCAGACAGTCTGTTAACGAAGGTGCACCACCCGGGCCGCAACACCAACGGCCGGATCATCACAATGCCGCGAACAGGCGGCGTCGCCGATGCCGCGCGGCGCTCAGACAGGGAGAGACGACCCCATGACCCATACCCCCGAAACCCCCGCCGGCATCGGTGCCGAAGTGCTCTATGAACTGGTCGATGACCATATTGCCGTCATCACCCTCAACCGCCCGGACAAGCGCAACGCCGTGAATGGCGTCGTGGCCAAGGCGCTGGATCATCTCGTGAAACAGGTGGAGGCCGATCCCGCCGTGCGCGTGGCGATCCTGGCCAGTTCCAGTCCCGGTGTCTTCAGTGCCGGTGCCGATCTGGCGGAGGTCTCCGCCGGCCGGGGGGGAGAGCTGGGGACCCGGGACGGGGGCTTTGCCGGATTTGTCGATCACACGAAGATCAAGCCGTGGATTGCCGCCGTGACCGGCCCGGCGCTGGCCGGCGGGTGCGAACTGGCCCTCGCCTGCGACATGATCGTGGCCTCCGACGACTCCCGTTTCGGCCTGCCGGAAGTGAAGCGCGGGCTTTTCGCCGCAGCCGGCGGCGTGCATCGCCTGCCCCGGGCCCTGCCCCGGGCCATTGCCCTGGAATTGATTGCCACAGGGGAGCCGATGGACGTGACCCGCGCCCACGGTTTCGGCCTCGTGAATTATGTGGTGCCCAATGATCAGGTCCGCGACCGGGCCCTCGCCCTCGCCCGCGCCATCGCGGTCAATGCGCCCCTCTCCGTCCGCGAGAGCCTCAAGCTCGCGCGCCTGGCCCAGGAGCTCAGCGACGGGGAGATGCGGGAACGCTCTCGGGACGCGGGCCGGATCGTGATGACCAGCGAAGACGCCCGGGAAGGCCCCCTGGCCTTCGTGCAGAAGCGTGCACCGATCTGGAAGGGCCGCTGACCCCGGCTTGTCGACGGCGGGTGACCTTGAAGGGCCTCAGGCCTGCGACGAGGGAACCCGCCCCAGCCGGCCCGTCACCAGCGGCCAGATGCTGATCATGCTGGCGACGAAGCCGATGATGGTCGCCACGACCTGAAAGCCGTTCCACAGGGCATCGATCAGATCGGCATGGACCAGGCCGGCGCTGAGGGGAAACAGGATCTGCGCCACGTGGATGCGGAACTGGGCATAGACGGCCGAGTATTCGATGACCGCGCCGGTGAGCCATGCGGCGACCACGGACGCCAGCACGGGGGCCCAGAGCAGCGGCAGGAGCATGGCCGTTGCCAGGGCGGCATAGGTCAGCTTCCACAGGGCGCTGACCCGATCGCTGAACACGGCCATGCCCACCGAGACGAACCAGCCGATCGCCAGGGAGATCAGGGCGATCACCAGCACCCGATCGGTGATGTCATAGAGGGATGACCGCGCCCGGACCGCGGCTGCGAAAACCACGACCAGGGTGATCCCGAAGCTGGCAAACCAGGCCGCTGCGAAGTGTGAAAACCCGCGGCTGACCAACCGACCGCCCGACACTGCCCCGACCGTCATCCCGACCTCCCCAAATCGTCATTTACCATAATGCCGCCCGCAGGCCCCGGGGTCGAGTCCCGCAGGGCGCAGACGGCCGATCGTGAGCAAAACGTCACGAAGATGAACGGTTCCGGAACAACCCGGTTCAGACGCCGTTCAAGGCGGACAGATCAAGTTCCGTTCATCGGTTGAGGACACGCCTCACCGACCCCGACCCACCGCCCAACGGGCGATACCCAGCGAAGGACCACACCATGACCCGCCTCAAGACCACTGCCGCCATCCTGTTCGCGGCCCTGACCCTCGGAGCCGGCATCGCGTCGGCCTCTGCCGAGACGCGCTTCCAGGAGGCACATCCCCGCCGTACCGAAGTGCTGGCCCGGGCCCGAGCGGAGAACCACCGCATCACCGAGGCCCGCAGGGAGGGCGACATCAACGGCGCGCAGGCTCATCGGCTCCGCGAGCACAACCGGGACATCGTCCGGCGGGAACAGCGCCTCGCCCGCCGCCAGGGGGGCATGATCACCCGGGGCGAGCAGGTCCGCCTGAACCACGCGGAAAACCGCCTTGCCCGCCATACCCCGGACTGATCCCCGTCAGGGGATGATGATCGGCTGATGCACGGCGACGGAGCCCCCCTCCGTCGCCGCTTGCGTCCGGCGGCCGCCCATCCATCGCCTCAGATCTGCGCTAAGACTGGGCGTGCGTCCTTCCGACAGACCTCCTGATTCGCGTGACCCCATGACCGGCCCCTCTCCGCATCTCATCCTGCCGGCCGCGCCGCCCTATCCTGATGACCCCTATCTCCGGGACGACCTGCTGCACGAGATCTTTGCGGAAACGGCAGGTCGTTTTCCCGAGCGCACAGCCATACGCCTGGCCGAAGCCGATCCCACGGGGGTTCGGCGCACCTCCCTGCCCTATGCCGAGCTGCGTCAGCGGGCCTCCCAGTTCGCGCGGTATCTGCGGCTGAGAGGGGTCGTTCGCGGAGACCGGGTCGTGATCTGCCTGCCCCGCAGCCTCGACCAGTACATGGCCATTCTCGGCGTCCTGGAAGCCGGGGCCGCCTATGTTCCCGTGGACTGGAGCTTTCCCCAGGATCGCGCGGACTACATCGCCGAGGAGTCGGCGGCCCGGGTCGTCGTGACCAGCCGCGACCGGTCGGACGCCTTTGCCGACGCGGGGGCCGAGGTGGTGAACCTCGACCGCGACCTCGGAGACATCGCCGCCTGTGAGACCGTGCCTCTGACCCGGGCGGATACCGGGGCCGATCCAGAGGACGCGGCCTATCTGATCTACACCTCCGGTTCCACGGGAAAGCCCAAGGGTGCCATCATCCGGCACCGCAACATCGCCTTCGAGACCCGGTCCAACGGTGCCATCCTCGGCATCACCTGCGAAGACCGGGTCTATGCGGGCGCGTCCCTCGCCTTCGACGTGTCGGTGGAGGAGATGTGGTGCGCCTTCCTGGCCGGGGCTGAACTGCTGGTCGGTTCCGAAGCCCTGTCCAAGGCCGGGCCGGATCTCGGGGCCACCCTGGCGCGGGAGGGCGTCACCGTCTGGGCCCCGGTACCGTCCCTGCTGGCCGTGATGGAAGAGGACATTCCCTCCGTCCGGCTGATCAATGCCGGGGGCGAGGCCTGCCCGGCCGATCTGGTCCGGCGGTGGGCCCGACCGGGGCGGCGCATGCTGAACACCTATGGTCCCAGCGAGACCACGGGCTCCTCCACCTGGAGCGAAGTCACGCCGGGCGAGCCTGTGACCATCGGCCGCCCTCTTCCCGGTTACTGGGCCGCCGTCGTGGGGGACGACCTGACCCCTCTGCCGCCGGGGACCGAGGGTGAACTGCTGATCGGCGGGCCGGGCGTCGGCGCAGGCTACCTGAACCGGCCGGACCTGACGGCGGACAAGTTCATCCAGACGACGTTTTCCGGACCCTCCGGCGGACCAGAGCTGGCCTATCGCTCCGGCGACCTCTGCCGCGTGACCACGGGCGGGGACATCGACTATCTGGGGCGCATCGACACACAGGTGAAGATTCGTGGCTATCGTGTTGAATTAGGTGAGATCGAAGCCGTCCTGATGGAAGATCCACAGGTGGCCCAGGCAGTGGTGGCCCTGTTCCCCGATCCGGGCGGCGCCGACCTGCTGGCCGCCTTCCTGACGCCGGTGCGGGATGGGATCATCGCCCTGGACAGCCTGCGCGCCCTGCTGCGGCTCCGCCTGCCGGGCTACATGCATCCCCACGCCTTCGAGATCCGCGACACCCTGCCGACCCTTGTCTCCGGCAAGGTGGACCGCAAGGCCTTGACGCGCCCGGCCCATGTGGAACTGGCCCAGCGGGAACTCGAGCTGCCCGAGACCCCCACCGAGGTCCTGCTGCACGACGCCTGGAGCCAGATCTTCGCACCGGCCCCCGTCTCCGTCAGCGACGATTTCTTCGAGGAACTGGGGGGGCACTCCCTGCGGGCGGCGAAGCTGGTCTCCCTGCTGCGCCGGGATCCGGCGATGAAGATGATCTCCATTCAGGATATCTATGCGGCCCCGACCATTCGCAGCCTGGCCGAACGCATGGATGCCGCCCGCCTCGGAGGCGATCGGGCCGCCAAGGTCGAGACGCCCTTCCATCCGCACAATCCGGTGTCCCGGGCCCTGTGCGTCATCGGCCAGACCCTCGCCCTCGTTCCGATCTATGCTTTTTCCGGCCTGCAGTGGCTGTTGCCCTACCTTGTCTACAATGTGCTCACCACGGACGAGCCGGAGAGCCGCCTGCCGGCCCTGGGATTTGCGCTGCTCACCTATCTGGTCATGCCGCCGGCGATGATCGTGCTGTCCATCCTGGTGAAGTGGATGGTCATCGGCCGCATCAAGCCCGGCGACTATCCCCTCTGGGGGGCCTACTATTTCCGCTGGTGGTTCGTGCGGCGGTTCCTGGCGGTGATCCCGATCCAGTTCCTGTCCGGCACTCCGCTGATGCGGATCTACTACCGGGCGCTCGGCGCACGGATCGGGGAGCGGGTGCAGCTGCGCCTGTCAGACATCGACGCGCCGGACCTGGTGGAGATCGCCGACGACGCCATCATCAGCGAGGGTGCCAATCTGGCGACGTCCGGGGTCGAGCGCGGTGTGCTGCGCCTTGGCCGGGTATCGATCGGTGCCCGGGCCTTTGTCGGCACCATGGCCGTGGTGGGCCGGGACAGCACGATCGGTCCTGACGGTGTGCTGGAGGACCTTTCCATGCTCCCGGCCACCGAGCAGCTTGGCGCCGGGGAAGTCTGGTCCGGATCTCCGGCCCGCAGGATCGGCGAAGCACCCGCGCGCCCCCAGCCGACCCCGCCGGGGTTGATCCGGAAGGCGCTGGTGTCCACCGGGTTGGTCCTGGCAGCCCTGGTCCTGCCCGTGGCGGCGGTCCTGCCCATCGGGCCGGGCCTGATCATGATCATCGAGCTCGACTGGGCGACCACCGGCTACGGCTACATCGCCGTGACGCCGCTCCTGGCGGTGATCTACGTGCTGGCCATGTGTGCCCTTACGGTCGTCGTGAAGTGGGCGCTGATCGGTCGTGTGAAGCCGGGTACCTATTCTCTTTGGAGCGGCTTCTATGTCCGGCTGTGGTTCGTGCGCCAGCTGGGGGAACTGGCCCTGGACCTGCTGCATCCCCTCTACGCCACGCTGTATGTCCGGCCGTGGTATCTGGCCCTCGGGGCCAGGGTGGGAAAGCGGGCGGAGATCTCCACCGCAACCTCCGTAGTGCCGGACCTGATCGAGATCGGCGCGGAGAGCTTCATCGCCGATGGCGTGGTGTTCGGGGCACCAAGGGCCGTTCCCGGTGCGATCCAGCTGGCCAACACCCGGATCGGCCGCCGGACCTTTGTCGGCAATTCCGGTCTTCTGCCCACCGGAGCGGACCTGGGGGACGAGGTGTTGCTGGGCGTCCTGTCCAAGCCCCCCGCGGACGCCCATGCCGCGCTGGAGACCGGCTCCACCTGGTTTGGCTCCCCCGCGATCCGTCTGCCGCGGCGCCAGATCGCCACGGTGTTCGACGAGGGCGCGCGGTTCAAGCCCTCCCGGCGGCTGGTGGCCACCCGACTGGCCATCGAGTCCGTGCGGATCACCCTGTCCCTGACGGTCTTCCTGTCCCTGTTCAGCGTCCTTCTGTCGATGATCAGCGACATATCGGATCTCCCCCACGGCATCTGGTGGATCGCAGCGCTGTTTCCGCTCCTGTACATGGGCTTTGCCCTGGCCGCCGGCGGGTTCGTGATCGTGCTGAAATGGCTGGTCATGGGACGCTACAAGCCCACCAACCAGCCCCTGTGGAGTCTGTTTGTCTGGAGGACCGAACTGGTCACCTCCACCTACGAGAACCTCGCAGTCCCTCTGCTGCTGGATCCCCTGCGGGGTACGCCCTACCTCAACATCTTCCTGCGCCTCCTGGGCTGCCGCATCGGCAAGCGGGTCTTCACCGACACCACGGACATCACCGAGTACGATCTCGTGGAGGTGGGGGATGACGCCGCGCTGAATGATGGAGCCGGGCTCCAGACCCACCTCTTCGAGGACCGGGTGATGAAGGTCAGCGGCCTGAAGATCGGGGCCCGGGCCACGGTGGGGTCCCTGGCCATCGTGCTCTATGACGCGGTGATCGATGACGACGCCCAGCTGGGGGACCTGTCCGTCCTGATGAAGGGCGAGACCCTGCCCGCCGGGACGAGCTGGGAGGGGTCCCCCGCCCGCCCGGCCCGGGGCAGCTGACGTCGGGAGACGCTTGGCGGCTCGCGCAAGGACGGCTAAGGAACGCATCGAGCAGACGGAGAATGTCCATGCGTAGCCAGACCTGCCTTGCTGTCCTGATGATTGCCGCAGCCCTGACCGGATGCAGCCCCGGCAAGTCGGATACCAGTGGTGCCGCCTCGACCTCCGCCACCAGCGGCGACGCCTCGGCCCTCGACACGCCAGCCAACCGCAAGCTGGTGGAGGAGCTGGGCCCGGCCTATGCCAAGGCCGACCTCGCCAACGGTCAGGTGCGGTTCGCCCTGTGCCGCTCCTGTCATACCATCGCCAAGGGCGGGCCGAACATGACGGGTCCGAACCTCTATGGCCTGTTCGGCCGGGCCTCGGCCGCGGTGCCGGACTACTCCTATTCGGAAGGCATGAAGGCCGCCCACGTGGTCTGGGGGGCCGACACGCTGAACACCTGGATCAAGGATCCGAAGGCCATGGTGGCCGGTACCAAGATGAGCTACCCGGGCATGCCGGACGACAAGGACCGGGCCGATCTCATTGCCTATCTCAAGGTGGCGTCCAGCGGCGGGGCGAACTAGCTCGCGGACCGCGGGGTGTAGAGCGCGGCGGCCCGGGCTTCGAAGCAACTGATCAGCTTGTCCACCGCCCGCTCGAAATTGGCTCGCAGCAGTCCCTCGAGCAGGGGTGACTTGAACTCGAAGTCGATGTCAAAAACAACTTTGACTCCAACGGGATGCTCCTCGAACCTCCACTGGTTCTCCAGGCGTCGGAACGGGCCACGGATCAGGTTGACCGTGATCACTCGCCCGTGCGGATCCCGGTGAATCCGGGTGGAGAAGGCCTCCTGCACGAAGGCGAAGCCGACACGCGCCTCGGCGCTCAGCCTGTCGCCGCCGTCGGGAGTCGGGACGGGCCGCGTGGCGATGAGGCTGGTGATCCAGGGGACGAATTCCGGATAGCGCTTCACGTCCCCGACCAGGTGGAACACCTCGTCAGGCGCGTACGGCAGGATGCGCTCCACATGATGGACCGGCACGACGCGACTTCAGACCGTGGCAGCGGGAGCGGAACGGACCTGAGCCTCCCGGGCCGCGCGAAGGCGCGCGAAGTCTTCCCCCGCATGATGGGATGAGCGGGTCAGGGGACTGGCGGAGACCATCAGGAACCCCTTGGCATAGGCGATGGCTTCCAGGGCCTTGAACTCGTCCGGGGTCCAGAACCGGTCGATGGGGGCGTGTTTGCGGGTGGGCTGCAGATACTGGCCGATGGTCAGGAAGTCGACGCCGGCGGAGCGCATGTCGTCCATGACCTGCATGACCTCCTCCTTGGTCTCCCCCAGGCCCACCATCAGGCCGGACTTGGTGAACTGGGCCGGGTCCCGTTCCTTCACCCGCTCCAGCAGGCGCAGGGAGTGGTAGTAGCGGGCCCCCGGCCGGATCTTCAGATACAGCCGCGGTACGGTCTCGAGGTTGTGGTTGAACACGTCGGGGCGGGCGTCGATGATCTCTTCCGCCGCCGCCACCGGCTTGCGCAGGAAGTCCGGCGTGAGGATCTCCACCGTGGTCACCGGCGACGTCGCCCGGATCGCCCGGACCACGGCGGCAAAGTGCGCCGAACCGCCATCGTCCAGATCATCCCGGTCCACCGAGGTGATGACCACGTGCGCCAGCCCCATCTCGGCCACGGCATCCGCCACCCGCTGGGGCTCGGTGGGGTCGAGGGCCTGGGGCTGGCCGGTGATCACATTGCAGAAGGCGCAGGCCCGGGTGCAGGTGTCCCCCATGATCATCATGGTGGCATGCCGGATCGTCCAGCACTCCCCGATGTTCGGGCAGGCGGCCTCTTCGCAGACAGTGACCAGTCCCTTGGACTTCACGATGTTGCGGGTCTCGAGATAGCCCTTGGAGCCAGGAGCCTTCACACGCAGCCAGTCCGGCTTGCGCAGGACCTCCGTGTCCGGACGGTTGCGCTTTTCCGGATGGCGATGCGCGCGGGTGGTGTCGATCAGCGTGGCCATGGGATCCTCGTGCCTTGCCCCTAGATCGGACGGCGCCGACGTCGGCGCAAGCCGAACCTGAGACTAGATGTGCAAAACCATGCCATAGGCGTCGAGGGTGGCCTCGTGCATGGCCTCCGACAGGGTGGGATGGGCGAAGACCGTCGCCATCAGCTCCGCCTCGGTGGCTTCCAGGGTCATGGCGACGACAAAGCCCTGGATCATCTCCGTGACCCCTTCCCCGATCAGGTGTGCCCCTATCAAGGCCCCGGTGGCATCATCGAACAGCACCTTGACGAAGCCGTCGGTCTCCCCCGATGCAATGGCCTTGCCGTTTACCCGGAAGGGGAAGCGGCCGATCTTGACCTTGCGTCCCTCTGCCCGGGCCGCCTGCTCCGTCAGACCCACCGACGCCACCTGGGGCTGGGCGTAGGTGCAGCCGGGAATGGGCGAGTGGACCTTCACCGGGGCCTTTCCGGCGATATGCTCCACGCAGTGGATACCCTCGTGGCTCGCCTTGTGCGCCAGCCAGGGAGGACCCGCGACGTCGCCAATGGCATAGAGCCCCGCCACACCGGTTCCGCCATGGTCATCGGTAACCACGTGGCCGCGGTCGATCTTCACGCCGAGCGCCTCGAGGCCCAGGCCCTCGATATTGGCCTCTATGCCCACGGCGACGATGGCCCGCTCTGCGGTCAGGGTCTCGGCCTTGCCGCCGGCCTCGACGGTCAGGGAGACCCCGGTCGCGGTCTTGGCGAGCGCCGTCACCTTGACCCCGACCCGGAACTTCAGGCCACGCTTCTGGAAGGCCTTCAGGGCCGTGGCGGACACCTCCTCGTCCTCCACCGGCAGGATGCGGTCCATGGCCTCGATGACCGTCACCTCGGCACCGAGGGCCCGGTAGAAGCTGGCGAATTCGATGCCGATGGCCCCGGAGCCGATGACCAGCAGCGACTTCGGCATGGCCTTGGCGGTCATGGCATCCCGATAGGTCCAGACCCGGTCCCCGTCACTCACCAGACCGATGGCAGGAACCTCCCTCGCCCGGGCGCCGGTCGCGACGATCACGGCCCCGGCCTGCACGGTGCGGGTGGCGCCGGCCTTCAGGGCGATCTGCACCTTCGGCGCGGGGGTCCCCTTCTGCAGGCTGGCCACACCCTCGATCACCTCGATCTTGTGCTTTTTCATCAGGAAGCCGACACCGCCGTTCAGCTGCCTGGCCACGCCGCGGGAGCGCTCCACCACCTTGGCAAAGTCGAAGGCCGGCTTCTCCGCGCTCAGACCGTAGTCGCCCAGGTGGGACAGCTTCTCGAACACCTCGCCCGACTTCAGCAGGGCCTTGGTGGGGATGCAGCCCCAATTGAGGCAGATGCCCCCCAGGTTCTCCCGCTCGACAATGGCCGTCTTCAGGCCCAGCTGAGACGCCCGGATCGCCGCCACATAGCCGCCGGGACCGGAACCAATGACGATGAGATCGAAGTCGACGGCCATGGGCGGTCCTCCTGAAACGAAGTCTGTAGCATCCGGTCGGGATCGCGACGGCGATCAGGCCAGCAAGGTCACCGGGTCTTCCACGAAGCCCTTGAACGCTGTCAGGAACCGAGCGCCGATCGCCCCGTCCACCACCCTGTGGTCGCAGGTCAGGGTCACGCTCATGACGGTCGCGATGGCCAGCTGGTCCCCGCGGACCACGGGGCGCTTTTCCCCAGCCCCCACGGACAGGATGCAGCCCTGCGGCTCGTTGATGATCGAGGCGAAGGACCGGATGCCCATCATGCCGAGATTGGAGATGGAGAAGGTGCCGCCCTGGAACTCCTCCGGCTTCAGCTTGCGGGTCCGCGCCCGATCGGCGAGGTCCTTCATGCTGACGGCGATGTCGGCCAGGGACCGGTCCTCGGCATGGCGAATGATCGGCGTGATCAGGCCCCCATCGATCGCCACGGCGACGGCGATATCGGCGTGATGATGCAGGGCGATCCCGTCTGGGGTGAAGCTGGCATTGGCCTCTGGCACCCCTTTCAGCGCCGCGGCCGCAGCCTTGATGATCAGGTCATTGACGCTGACCTTGATCTTCCGCGCCTCGAGGGCCCCGTTGATGCGGGCGCGGGCATCGAGCAGACGGTCGATCTCGAGGTCGATGTTCAGGGGGAAGTGGGGCACGTCCCGGAAGCTGTCGGTCAGCCGCCGGGCGATGGTCCTGCGCATCCCGTCCAGGGGCACGAGGTCGTAGCTGCCCGGCGCAATGCCCATCTGCTCCAGCGACAGCACCTGGCGCGACGCGGCGGCTGCGGGGGTGGCGGAGACCGCTTTCGCCGGGCCCGGTGACGCGGCCGCGATGTCGGCGGCAATGATGCGGCCATGCGGACCGGTGCCCGTCACGGACGCAAGGTCGACACCCTTCTGCCCGGCGAGCCGACGGGCCAGCGGGCTGGCGAAGACGCGGGGGGCACCGATCGCCACGGCGGCGGCAGCCGGCGCCTTGGGAGCCGCAGGGACGATCGGCGCAGGCGCTGGCGTCGAAGCTGCGGCTGTCGGTGCCGCCACCGGTGCCACGGCGGCGGGTCGGGCCGCCTCCCCGTCCGCCTGCAGGCGGGCGATCGGGGTGTTCACCTTCACCCCCTCGGTCCCGGCGGCCACGAGAAGCTCGGTCACCACGCCCTCGTCCACGGCCTCCACTTCCATGGTGGCCTTGTCCGTCTCTATCTCGGCGATCACATCCCCGGCCGAGACCGTATCCCCCACCTTGATATGCCACTTGGTCAGGACGCCGTCTTCCATGGTGGGCGACAGGGCGGGCATGAGGATGTCAGTCATGCGGGGTCCTCACTCAGATGGGCGAGACCCGCGGCATGGGCCTCCCAGTTTTGACCGTCGAAGGCCTCGATGCGCAGGTCCAGCGTCTGGCGCGCATCCAGGCACCGGGCATTCACCGACCAGCCGTCGGGATTGGAGCGGGGGCGGTAGAAGCTCTTCACGCCGCAGGTGCGGCAGAACAGATGCTTCGCCACACCAGTGTTGAAGGTGTACTCGGTCAGGGTCGCCGGATCGGTCAGAAGACGGAACCGACGTTCCGGCACGATGGCGTGCAGGAAGCCCACCTTGTCGCACATGGAACAGTTGCAGGCGTGGACCTCGACCACCTCGGGCAGGTCCACCTCGAAGCGCACGGCACCGCAGTGACAGCCGCCCGTCCGGGAGAACATCGGCTCAGCCACGCGCCATCACGCCCCGGATCGCCGTGACGATCTTGTCCACGGTCGGCAGGCACAGGGCCTCGAGATTGGCGGCGTAGGGCATGGGCACATCCTCGCCGTGGACGCGCACGGGGGGCGCATCCAGCCAGTCGAAGGCATGCTCGATCACCCTCTGGCAGACCTCCGCCCCGATGCCGCAGGGGCCCCAGCCCTCCTCCACCGTCACCAGGCGACTGGTCGTCTTCACGCTGTCGACCACGGTCTCGTGATCCAGCGGACGCAGGGTCCGCAGGTCGACGACCTCCACGGATATGCCCTCGGCGGCGAGGATCTCCGCGGCCTCCAGGGCCAGGCCGACCATCCGCGAGTGGGCGCTGACGGTCACGTCGGTACCGGATCGGCGGACCTTGGCCTTGCCGATCGGCACCAACCAGTCGTCCCCCTCGGGCACGTCGAATTCCACCCCGTACATGATCTCGTGTTCGAGGAAGACCACCGGATTGGGGTCGCGGATGGCGGCCTTCAGGAGGCCCTTGGCATCGGCGGCGTCCCAGGGGGCCACCACCTTCAGGCCCGGCACGGCCGCGTACCAGGCGCTGTAGTCCTGGCTGTGCTGTGCTCCCACCCGGGCCGCAGCACCGTTGGGGCCCCGGAACACGATGGACGACTTGATCTGGCCGCCGGACATGTAGAGCGTCTTGGCCGCCGAATTGATCAGATGGTCGATGGCCTGCATGGCGAAGTTGAAGGTCATGAACTCGACGATCGGCTTGAGGCCGGTGAAGGCGGCACCGACGGCCAGACCGGCGAAGCCGTGCTCGGTGATCGGCGTGTCTACCACCCGACGATCGCCGAACTCCTGAAGCAGGTCGCGGCTGACCTTGTAGGCCCCCTGATACTGGGCCACTTCCTCGCCGATCAGGAAGATGTCCGCATCCCGGCGCATTTCCTCGGCCATGGCATCGCGCAGGGCATCGCGCACGGTCTGGCGGACCGTCGCCCGGCCCTCTGCCATCGCCGGTTCCGGTTCCGCGGCCTGCGGGACCGCAACGGGGCGGGGTGCGGCGACGGGCGTCGGCGTCGCGACCGGGTCGGCGGTCGGCTGGGACGCAGCCGGACCGTCGCCCTGAAGTCGGGCAATCGGCGTATTGACCTTCACCCCCTCGGTCCCGGCGGGAACGAGCAGTTCGAGGACCACGCCCTCGTCCACGGCCTCGACTTCCATGGTGGCCTTGTCGGTCTCGATCTCGGCGATGACGTCACCGGCGGAGACCTTGTCCCCGGCCTTGACGGTCCACTTGGCGAGGGTGCCCTCCTCCATGGTCGGAGACAGGGCGGGCATCAGGATGTCGACGCTCATGCGGCTCGGCCTTACAGATAGACGTCAGTGTAGAGCTCGGACGGATCCGGCTCGGGGGCAGTACGGGCGAATTCGGCACTTTCGGCCACGATCTTCTTCACGTCCGCGTCGAGGGCCTTCAGCGTCGCCTCGTCGGCATAGCCCAGGGCTTCCAGACGCTCGCGGAAGTGATCGATGGGATCGCGGGCCTTCTTGACCGCGTCCACCTCTTCCCGGGTCCGGTACTTGGCGGGGTCCGACATGGAGTGGCCGCGATACCGGTAGGTCTTCATCTCGAGGATGTAGGGACCCTTGCCCGAGCGCGCATGGTCCGCGGCCCGGGCTCCGGCCACCGCCACCGCCTCCACGTCCATGCCGTCCACTTCCTCGCCGGGGATGTTGAACGACACGCCCCGCTTGTAGAGGTGGGTTTCCGCCGACGCCCGCTCCACGCTGGTACCCATGGCGTACTGGTTGTTCTCGATCACGTAGACCACCGGCAGCCGCCAGAGCTCCGCCATGTTGAAGCTTTCGTAGACCTGCCCCTGGTTGGCGGCGCCGTCGCCGAAATAGGTGAAGCTGACATTGGCCGCACCCCGATAGTGATTGGCGAAACCGAGGCCGGTTCCCAGACTGACCTGCGCGCCCACGATGCCGTGACCGCCGAAGAACCCGGCCTCCACGTCGAACATGTGCATGGACCCGCCCTTGCCCTTGGCGACACCGGCCGCCCGACCGGTCAGTTCGGCCATGACCGCCCGCGGGTCCATGCCGGCTGCCAGCATGTGTCCGTGGTCGCGATATCCGGTGATGATCTGGTCGCCCGGGTGCTTGATCGCCTGCATGCCCACGGCAATGGCTTCCTGGCCGATGTAGAGATGGCAGAAACCGCCGATCAATCCCATGCCGTAGAGCTGGCCCGCGCGCTCCTCGAAGCGGCGGATGAGCAGCATGCTCCGGTACCACTCCAGCATCTGATCCCGAGAGGGCGCGTCGATCTTGCTGGCAGCAACCGCCGCCTTGGACGCCTTGGGACGAGCCATGTCACACCTTCCTGACCGCATCATGCGCACCGGAACGAGACCAAGTCACCGTGCCGGCACCGCTGTCTTAATCAGCCGCCTGTCTGGCGTCCAATTCCTTTTTGAGCCTCGAAATCCGGGGTTGTGTCGCGCAAATGCAAACGATTGTCAAAAACTCAGTTCGCGCGCCGGATGACGTAATCCCGGGGGTCGGAATAGCCGAGCATAGTCTGTGCCCGCTCCTCGAGATAGTCCCTGGAAAGGTTGGTTTCGGACATCAGCTTGATGCGCGCCGCAAGGTCAGCGTGGCGCCGGCGCAGACTGGCCAGTTCACGCTCCCGTTGCGCCAGGACGGCGTCCCGCCGGGCATGGGTCAGCAACCCTCGATCCCCGGTCAGGGCGTTGATTCCGAAATAGAAGATCAGGCCAGCAATCAGCGCCGCCGGGACATACGGGCGGATATTCACGGACAAGATCTCACTCCGACGCCAAGCCAGCACGGCAAGAGCCCCTCTTGCGAAAGAGCCACATTGCTGCCGGATTGTCCTTAATATCCGCTTAAAATACCGCCACTTGATCGGTGGGAAGCGGCGCCGGAGGGATCGCTGCCGGGGCGGAATTCAGCTCCGCGTCAGGCGCAGGGCTGCGAGACCGGCATAGACCGCCTGATCGCCCAGCTCCTTTTCGATGCGCAGAAGCTGGTTGTATTTTGCCAGCCGGTCGGAACGGGCCAGCGATCCGGTCTTGATCTGCCCGCAGTTGGTGGCGACGGCCAGGTCGGCGATGGTGGCGTCCTCGGTCTCGCCGGAGCGATGGGACATGACGGCGGTGTAGGACGCCCGCTGCGCCATGGTGACCGCGTCCAGCGTCTCGGACAGGGTGCCGATCTGGTTCACCTTCACCAGGATGGAGTTGGCGAGGCCCTTCTCGATCCCGTCGGACAGGCGCGCGGGATTGGTGACGAACAGGTCATCTCCCACCAGCTGGCAGCTCTTGCCCAGACGGGAGGTCAGGGCGGCCCAGCCCTCGAAGTCGTCCTCGGCGCAGCCATCCTCGATGGAGACGATGGGGAACTTGGCGGCCAGATCGGCCAGGTAGTCCACCATGCCCGCGCGGTCCAGGACCTTGCCCTCCCCTTCGAGATGGTACTTGCCGTCCTTGAAGAACTCGGTGGAGGCCACGTCCAGCGCCAGCCAGAAGTCCCGGCCCGCCTTGTAGCCCGCCTTCTCTCCCGCCATCATGATGAAGGCCAGCGCCGCTTCGGCTGAGGCGAGGTTCGGGGCAAAGCCACCCTCGTCCCCCACGTTGGTGTTGTGCCCGGCGGATTTCAGCTCGGCCTTCAGGGCGTGGAAGATCTCCGCCCCCATGCGCAGGCCCTCCGAGAAGGTCGGGGCACCCGCCGGGACGAGCATGAATTCCTGGATATCGATCGGATTGTCCGCATGGGCCCCACCATTGATGATGTTCATCAGCGGCACCGGCAGGACCCGCGCCTGCACGCCACCCACATATCGATAGAGTTCCAGGCCGGAACTGGCGGCCGCTGCCTTGGCTACGGCCAGCGACACGCCGAGGATGGCGTTGGCACCCAGCCGGCTCTTGTTCGCCGTGCCGTCGAGGGCGATCAGCGTGGAGTCGATCCGGCGCTGATCCTCGGCCTCGAAGCCGGACAGGGTCTCGAAGATCTCGCCGTTCACGGCATCCACGGCCCCCAGAACGCCCTTGCCGAGATAGCGGGCCTTGTCCCCGTCCCGCTTTTCCACGGCCTCGTGAGCTCCGGTGGACGCACCCGACGGGACGGCGGCACGACCAAAGGCGCCGTCTTCCAGCACCACATCGACTTCCACCGTGGGATTGCCCCGGCTGTCGAGGATTTCGCGGGCGAGGATGTCAACAATCTCGGTCATGGGAGTCCTTCCGGAGGGCGACGCGCGGGAAGGCTTAGCCGCCACGCGGCCGTGCGGTCAACCGCGGGCGCTTGACGTTGCAGACGGAAGTGGATCAGGTCGGCACCATATCCATCCGGAACGCTCCCCTGACGAGGTCCCCATGCTGCTGATCGCCATACAGGACGGCATCGCTGTTCTGACCCTGAACCGTCCCGAAGCGATGAACGCCCTCTCCCGCGACCTGCGCCGGGCCCTTTATGACGGGCTGAAGGCGGTGGAGGCTGATCCGGAGGTCCGCGTCATCATCCTCACCGGTGCCGGCGACCGGGCCTTCACTGCGGGACTGGACCTGAAGGAGCTCGGCTCCGATCCCGGCGGCATGTCGGCGGCCAATGCCGCAGGGGCCGAGGCCAACCCGGTCAAGGCCATCGAGATGTGCGTCAAGCCCGTGATCGGGGCCATCAACGGGGTCGCCATCAC
>CAIQUG010000166.1 GCA_903874895.1 uncultured Caulobacterales bacterium
CCCCGGGAATTCGTCTTCATGGACCGGGCGGCCATCGGTCTGGGCGCTGCCTTCCTGCATCTGGGGGCGGAGCACAACTGGCGCGCCCTGTTCGAAGCCTCCCTCGACGGCTTTTCCGAGGACGGACTGGCCAGCCGCCAGGCCGAGGCCCTGGCCGCTGCGGGGCTCTCCGCCTGATCCTTCCGCTGCGTCAGGCTTTGCTGGACGCGCGACGGACGCTAGTCAGGGGAACGACACCAGGAGCAGAACATGTCCGACGATGTCAGCGCACCGGACGGCTGGGAGCCGCCGGAGGGTTACGAGCTGCTGGACTGGCGCCGGGGCTTCGGCCGCCTCGCCGGTCCCCTGTATCGCAAGCGCTGGGACGATGGCCGGCGCACCATGGCCTTCCGGGTGCAGGAGCAGCACGCCAACGGCATGTCCAATGCCCATGGCGGCATGCTGATGACCCTGGCGGACGTGGCCTGGGGCCACATCATCTCGGTGGAGAAGTCGTCCTACTGGGTCACCGTCCGGCTGACCTGCGACTTTCTGGCCAGCGCGCACATGAATGACTGGGTCGAAGGAGGCAGCGAGATCCTGTCGGTGGAGGATGACCTCTACACGGTGCGCGGGCGGATCTGGTGCGGCGATCGCACCCTGATGACCGGCATGGGGCTGTTCAAGGCCGTTGCCCGCCGCGAGCCGGCCCCCGGGGAAAAGGCCTGGCGGGCGTCGACGGAAGGCCAGCCCGCATGACGGCGGACAGCGGATCCCCTCCCCCCGAGCGGTCGTCGGACGACCCCGCGATCACCTCGCCCCTGCGCCCCTTCGACGGGGCCCGGCCGGACGCCCCCGCCTGGTTTCACGCTGCCCTCGCGGACGCGCCGGACCGCAGCTTCGTCGAGGTGGAAGGTGCCCGGATCGAGACCCTGACCTGGGGCGAGCGCGGCAAGCCCGGGCTTCTGCTGCTGCATGGCAATGGCGCGCACGCGGACTGGTACAGCTTCATTGCCCCGTTCTTCAGCGCGACCTGGCGTGTCACGGCCATGAGCTGGTCGGGCATGGGCGCGTCCGACTGGCGGGACAGCTACAGCATCGATCAGTTCGGCCGGGAAGCCCTGGCCGTGGCCGAGGCCACGGGCCTGTTCGACGGCCCGGAGAAGCCCATCGTCGTCGCCCATTCCTTCGGCGGCGGCGTGGCCATCCGCCTGGCATCCGTCAGCGGCGACCGGCTGCAGGGCACCATCGTCCTCGACAATGTCCCCCGCCCGCCACACCTGCGCTGGAAGGGGCCACCGGACCGGGCCGACCGCGCACCGCCGGTCTATGACAGCTTCACCGCTGCCCTCGCCCGGTTCCGGCTGATGCCGCCGCAGGGCTGCAAAAACCTCTATCTGGTGGACCACATTGCCCGCCATTCCCTGAAGCCGGAGGCGCGTCCGGAGGGGGCCGAAGGCTGGACCTGGCGCTTCGATCCGCGCCTCTGGCAGAAGATGGACCGGGCGGTGGCCATGGAGTCCGAACTGGATCTGGTGGCCGCCAGATGTCCCATGGCCTTCATCTGGGGGGAGCAGTCCATGCTGGTCCCGGACGAGGGGATCGCCTTTACCCGCCAGTTCATCACGCCGGGCACACCCATGATCGCCGTGCCGGACGCGGAGCATCACCTGATGCTCGACCAGCCTCTCGCCACCGTCGCCGCCCTGCGATCGGTGCTGTCCGTCTGGCCGCCCGCGGCGTCAACCGACCAAACGTAAGGCATGCTCACGCGGTCTTAAGCATTTTCCGGCAGGGTGCAGGCTGAAATCGACGCCGCAGAATGGGCCCGGAATATGTTTCAGATCATCGGCATTGTGCTTCTGTTCGGACTTGTGTTCGGAAGCTTCCTGATGTCCGGCGGGAACATGGGCGTGATCATCGAGGCGGCACCGCACGAGCTCATGGCCATTCTGGGGGCGGGCGTGGCCAGCTTCCTGATCTCCAACTCCATGACGACGATCAAGGCGACCGGTGGCGGCTTCGCAAAGATCTTCTCCGGTCCCAAATGGAAGGCCTCGGACTATTCCGACGTCCTGTCCCTGCTGTTCGTGCTCACCAAGATGATGAAGCAGAAGGGCGTGGTGGCGGTCGAAAGCCATATCGAGAACCCGGATTCCAGCACCATCTTCTCCAAGTATCCCAGGATCCTGAAGGATCACTTCGCCATCGACTTCATCTGCGACACCCTGCGGATGATGACCATGAACCTCGAGGACCCGCACCAGGTCGAGGATCACATGGAAAAGCAGCTGGAGAAGCACCACCACGAGGCGCTGATGCCGCCCCACGCCCTGCAGTCCCTGGCCGACGCCCTTCCGGCCCTGGGGATCGTGGCTGCGGTGCTCGGGATCATCAAGACCATGGGTGCCATCACCGAACCGCCGGAAGTGCTCGGCGGGATGATCGGCAGCGCGCTTGTGGGAACGTTCCTCGGGGTGTTCATGGCCTATGGCCTGGTAGGCCCGATGGCCACCCGCCTGACGGACGTGGTGAACGAGGAATCCGCGCTCTACAACATCATCCGGTCCGTGCTGGTGGCTCACCTCCACGGCAATGCGGCCCAGATTTCCGTGGAAATCGGCCGCGGTGCCGTGCCGAGCGCATCACAGCCCAGCTTTGCCGAACTGGAAACCCACCTGAACTCGGTGCCGGCGGAATAAGACACCGGGCAACGGCGGGGCAGGTCCGCTGTCTCCGTCGCCTATCCGACCTTGCGCTCTTTCTTCGGAATCAACTGGTTCGGCATTTCCATGTGCGCATCGATCGCCTGAGCCGCCACGAACGGATGCTCGAACGAGCGTTGCGCAAGGGTTCGGACAAAGGCCGCAATCTCTTCCTTGGTTCCGACGTCAACGAACCGGGTATCCGATAATCCCGAAGCCTTCTGCTGGATCCGAGCGCCCCAGCGCCAGATCTCTCGGGGAACAAGACCGGACAGATACAGGCTTTCCAAACGGGCGCTGATCGAACGGAGCTTGGTTCCGCGCTGGAACTTGGGGTCGTCCAGGGACCGCTGAATGGCCTTTTCCAGCGAGGCCTTGTTGTCGGCGACCGTCTTCAGGAGGGATTCCGTCGGCTTCTGATCGCTGACGCTGTGCCCCATCAGAAACAGGTCGACGGCGTCGGTGACGGACTTGGCCTCACGCCTCGCGGCATCGCAAATCGCCGTGACCTCGGACAGCGGCTTCTTTCCGGACATCCAGCGAGACAGGTCGAGAAGCCACGGCCAGGACGACCGCTCCTGCCGGGCTCTCCAGGAAAACTCCTGCAGGACGAGCTTCTTGACCTCAAGCTTGACCAGCATCGCGGAAATCAGCGAGAGGGCAGCCGCACGCACCTGGGTTTCCGAGGACGTCTTGAGTTTGGCTGGCTCCAGCTCGTCGATGGCGCGGCAGAGCTGACCCAGCTCTGTATCACACCAGATCTGAGCACTGTCCTTCTCGGCGCTGCGGGGCAGGGTGTCGAGAAGCTCCAGGCTATATTTGAAATCCGGATTGGGCTTGGAAAGCTCCGCCAGCTCCTCCGGGTGAAGAAGCCGCAGGTCCTCTTCCGCCATGCCATTGGGCAGACCGGCTCGCTTTCGCATGATCCTGGCGAAATCGCTCTTCGGACCGGCGACGCGCAGAAGGATCGGCGATTTGCACTGAACGTTCGGGCAGACTGCGGCAAAGATGACGTCCACCCGTTCATCTTCATCGGCTTCCAGCTGGCGATTGCGGGCCGGATCGCCGAAGGTGTATCGGGCGCTGGCGGAGTCATTGAGCAGGAAACGCGCAGGCTCGCTCACATAGTCGCGGCGAGCGCTGGGCTCATTGCGGGCGGATACGATGTCCGAGCGCGTCCACGACTGGAGGCAGCGGCGGAAAAGCAGCTCCGGCACAAATGTGCCTTCCTTCTCACACGCAGGACAAGTACGCGTGAAATGCTTCTTCAAATCTGACATGGAATATCAATCCCGCCCCTACGTCCTCGCATTATCGTTAATGATCATTAATTCCACAAGCGGTTTGGATGCCGTACGAGCGCTCGGCGCGCCCGCGAACCCCCACACCCAGGAGCCCGATGCACATCCCGTCCGCCAAGCTTGAGCAGGTCCTTGATCGTTTCCGGGAAGTGGAGGCGCGGATGTCTGCGGCCTCCGACGGGGCGGAGATCGTCCGCCTGTCCCGGGAACACGCCGAGCTGCGCCCTGTCGCAGAGGCCGTGGAGGCCCTGGCCCGGGGCCGGGCGGAGCGTGCGGACCTTGACGAGATGATCGCTGCCGGCGGTGAGATGGCGAGCCTCGCCCGGGAGGAAATTCCCGAGCTGGAACAACGGCTGACGGAGCTGGAGCGGGGCGTCGGCCTGCTGCTGGCCCCCAAGGACAAGGACGAGAACGCCTCGGCCATCCTCGAGGTGCGCGCCGGGACCGGGGGGGACGAGGCCGCCCTGTTCGCAGGCGACCTGTTCCGCATGTACCAGCGATACGCCGCCGTCCGCGGCTGGCGGCTGGAGGTGGAGGATGCGTCGGAGGGGGATGCCGGGGGTTACAAGGAAATCGTCGCCTCCATCACCGGAGATGGTGTTTTCGGGCGCCTGAAATTCGAGAGCGGCGTGCATCGGGTGCAGCGGGTGCCCGCCACCGAGGCCGGGGGCCGCATCCACACATCTGCAGCGACCGTTGCGGTTCTGCCACAGCCCGAGGACGTGGAGATCGAGATCAACGACGCCGACCTGCGGATCGACACCTACCGGTCCTCCGGGGCCGGGGGCCAGCACGTGAACAAGACCGACTCCGCCGTGCGCATCACCCACCTGCCCACCGGGGTGGTGGTGACCTCGTCGGAGAAATCCCAGCACCAGAACCGGGCCAAGGCCATGAAGGTGCTGAAGGCCCGCCTCTATGACATGCAGCGCTCGCAGCTGGACGCGGAACGGGCCGAAGCCCGGAAGAGCCAGGTGGGGTCCGGCGACCGCTCGGAACGCATTCGCACCTACAACTTCCCGCAGGGGCGGGTCACCGACCACCGCATCAATCTGACCCTCTATGCCCTGCCCAAGGTGCTGGAAGGCGAGGATCTGGACGTCCTGGTGGAGGCCCTGATCGCCGAGGATCAGGCCGAGCGGCTGGCTGCCCTGGAGCAGGAGTTCCAGTGAGCTTTCCGCCATTGCCTCGATGGGCGAGGCGGACTAGCGTCTGCCGCCTTTCCCGACCCAGACCCTTCGAGGATTCTCTCGCCCATGGCCGATGACAGCCCCTTCAGCAGCGCCGCTTCCAGCTCATCGCCCACCCATACGTCCGATGACGTGCTGACCCAGGCCGCCCAGACGCGGCTGCGCACGATCATCGAACGGATCGAGCGGCTCGAGCTGGACAAGGCCGCCGTGGCCAATGACCTGAAGGAGGTCTATGCGGAGGCCAAGGGCGAGGGCTTCGACGTGAAGATCCTTCGCAAGATCGTGCGGATCCGCAAGATGGACGCCGCCAAGCGGACCGAGGAAGAGGCCCTGATCGACCTCTATCTGTCGGCCATCGGCGGGCTCTAGGCCTGAAGCGCGGGCCCGCCAAACCCCGCAAACCTCCCGACCCTCGCGCGGCGGCGGCACGGGCCGTGCTGCGTGCCCTGAAAAAGGCTGAACGCACGGCAGCCCGCGAGGGCGTCGAGCTCTCCACCTGGGAGGGCGAGTTCCTGACGGACGTGGCCGACCGGGTGAAGACCTATGGCCGCGCCTTTGCCGATCCGGACAAGGGCGATCCCGGGCAGGCCCTGTCCCAGCGCCAGGCCCTGAAGCTGCGCCAGATCACCTCCAAGGCCAAGGGCGAGTCCCCGTTTCCCGGCCGGGCGAAACGCTTCGGCCGCAAGCCCGACAAGGGGCCAGCCTCCGGTGGGGAACCGACCGACGAGGACTAGGGCCGGCCCTTCAGATCCGTATCGCAGGCCAGGTCGCGGCGGATGAGGTGGCAGTGGGCGACGATGCGGTCATCCAGGTCATGGGCATCGATCGTCCAGCCCGCCTCGCCGCGGGTCATCAGCACATAACCATAGCGGGCGAAGTTGGTCTTGGCCGCCGTCATGCCGTCAATGACCAGCGAAGCGCGGTTCGGACCGAGGCGTGCGGACTCCGAGAGGTTGGCCCCGCCCTCCCCGGCCACCAGCTGGGCCGGGCGTGACGGCCCGTAGCTGTAGGCGGCGAAGTGGTGGACATGGCCGGACACCACCATCGACACGCCGGGAGCGATCCGTCCGCGGGCCGCCGCCTGCTCGGTGGCGTTCAGCCCGACGAAGATCGTGCCGAATGGCCCCATGTGACTGACCGGTGCCGCCGCCCAGATCGGCCTGTGGGTCAGGAGGAAGCTGTCTCCGGTCCCCAGTTCGGCCTTCAGGCGCTCGAACTGCGGCACCATCCGCGCCACATCGGCGGCAGAGGCGTCGCGATCGTCGGCGAGACTGGAATCCAGGACCCCGAGCGACAGGGTTCCCAGGCGGACCACGAAGGCCTCGTCCGTCTGCGGACAGGCCCCGCGCCACGGGCCCGCGTCGAGCAGGCGGGCCCAGCCGCCGCCCCCCCGGCGGCAGTCCTCGTGGTTGCCGCGCACGAACACCACCGGCGCCCGCTCGAGCAGGGGGGCCGCCGGGTCGAACAGGTCCGTCCGCCAGGTCTCGAACCGGTCCCCGTAGGGCGACCCGGCGCAGTTGGACTTGCCCAGGGGACACGGTCCCTCCCGGTAGAAATAGTCCCCCACGTGGATGACGAGATCCGGTCGCTGCGCCGCTGCCAGGGCCGCCACCCGGGCGAAAGGCCAGCCCTTCGGGTGGTTGCAGTCCTGGGCCGTGATGCCGCTCACCCGGCAGCCGGTATCGCCGATCACCACGATCCGCCGGGGCGTGCCGCCGGGCAGGACCACGGGATGGTCGATCATGCCGATGCTGTGGGCCGTGGGCGGTGCCGGAAGCGCGCAGATGGCCGGAAAGTCCGTCCCCTGCGCGGCCCGGATGGTCATGGTCGCGGGGCTGCCGTCGATCTGGGCGGTGGGACAGTGACCATCGGTCGCCGTGGCCCGCAGTTCCGCCCCGTCCCCGGTCATCTGCACCCAGCTGACCGGCCCTCCTTCGGCGACGTTCGGCGCGGCGGCCCGGCCGCAGCCACCCATGGACAGCCCGGACAGCAAGGCAAGCGTCGCGAGGCCGCGGAGCAGGAGGGCGGAGGCCTTGAAGGGCAGGGTCATGGCATCCCGGAGGTTCGAGGCTTCAAGCGGCGTGACGTGCGGCCTATTCCGCCGCGTCGGACGTGGCGGCCTCGGCGGACGCCTCTGCCGCGCGGATCTCCGCGGCGCGGGCTTCCACCAGCCCGACGATGTGATCGACCATGCCGCCATTGTCGAGCTTGTGATCCGGTCGGCCGGCCACATAGACCATGCCCGATCCCTTGCCGCCCCCCGTGAAGCCCAGATCCGTCATCAGGGCCTCCCCCGGTCCGTTGACCACGCAGCCGATGATCGACAGGGAGAGGGGCGTGGAGATGTGGGCCAGACGCTGTTCCAGCGCCGTGACCGTCTCGATGACGTTGAAGCCCTGCCGCGCGCAGGACGGGCAGGCGATGATGTTGACCCCCCGATGACGCAGTCCGAGGGACTTGAGGATATCGAAGCCGACCTTGATCTCCTCCACCGGATCAGCGGCGAGGCTGACGCGGATGGTATCGCCGATCCCGGCCCACAGGAGGGAACCCATGCCGATGGCGGATTTCACCGTGCCGGTGCGCTGGGCGCCGGCCTCGGTGATGCCCAGATGCAGCGGACAGTCGATGGCCTCGGCCAGCTGCTGGTAGGCGGCGACGGTCATGAACACGTCCGACGCCTTCACGCTGATCTTGAACTCGTGGAAGTCCAGGTCCTGCAGGATGCGCGCATGGCTGAGGGCGCTCTCCACCATCGCCTCCGGGCAGGGTTCGCCATAACGCTCCAGCAACTCCCGCTCCAGCGATCCGGCATTGACGCCGATGCGCATGGAGCAGCCGTGGTCCCGGGCGGCCTGGACGACCTCCCGAACCCGGGCCGAGGATCCGATATTGCCGGGATTGATCCGCAGGCAGGCGGCCCCCCCCTTGGCGGCCTCGATGGCCCGGCGGTAATGGAAGTGGATGTCCGCCACCAGCGGGACCTTGGCGGCACGCACGATCTCCGGAAAGGCCGCCGTGGACTCCTCGTCGGGACACGAGACCCGGACGATATCGGCACCCGCCGCTTCCAGCGCCTGGACCTGGGCGATGGTCGCCTTCGCATCGGCCGTCAATGTATTCGTCATCGACTGGACGGTGATCGGTGCATCACCCCCCACCTCCACGGAGCCCACGCGGATCTTGCGGCTGGGACGGCGGTCGATCCGCCGCCAGGGACGATGATGGCTGGGGTCTTGGGAAGCGCTCATGCCCTAAATCTAGGACGTTCCGGGGGAACCCGCCAGTGGGGTCGACGGGAGCCTATTGCGGCGGCGCGGTCACGGGTGACGCGGCCTGGGCGGCGGCCTTGGCCTGGATCATCGCCTGGGCGTCGGCCCCGACCTTGTCTATGCCCGTCTGCGCCGTGACCAGCGGGCCCAGGAGGCCGCCGGAACCGTAGGCGTAGAACGCAGAAGGCTCCGTGACATCCAGGACCAGACCCCGACCCAGCGGTGCGCGCAGGGCCTCTCCCGTCTTCATCTGCCGGGCGAAGAAGACCTGCTTGTCCGGACGACGGACCACCAGCAGCGCCGACTTCCGGGCCTGGATCAGGATGCCCGGGACCGCGGCCGATGCCCCGAAGATCGGGCCCCGCGCCTCGAACGGCGAGCCGGCGGCGGCCTCGTCGAGCCCGCCCGTCTCGGCCTTGGCGGAGGCGGTCATCGGTGCGATCACGTTCTCGAGGCCCGGGGTCACATAGGGGGCCGGAGTGGTGGACTCGGCCGGCGGCGCGGTGGGGGCGCCGAGGGCAAAGGCTCCGTTGCTCTTGGGTGGAGGCGGCGGGGCATCGAACAGCCGGTCGGCGGCGGCGGTGGAGGCCGGTGTCGGGTCGGCGAGGGCAATGACCCGCTGGACCACGTTCCAGATCACCACGGCACCGATCAGCCCGGCCACGGCCAGGGTCACCATCGGTCGACTGGCGTCGCTTTCATGCTTGACCCCGACGGGGGCGCGGAGGGGCTCCTGCCGCTCGGGATGTTCCTGCTTGAAGCGGGCAAGGGCGAGTTCGCCATCAAGGCCGAGGGCCTTGGCATAGGCCCGGACATAGCCCAGCGCGAAGGGACGGGACGGAAGGGCGGACATGTCCCCGTTCTCGATGGCGGCGAGGTAGGATTTCCGGATGCGGGTCGTGGCGGCCAGCTCGACCAGGCCCCAGCCGCGGTGATCACGCACGGCGCGCAGGTAGAGCCCCAACTGGTCGTAGGCTTCCGGAGTCGGGCCGACGCGATCGCCCAGCGGGTCGACCAACCGCAGCGCCGGACTGACATGACCCGCTTCCGACGGCGCCATTGCGAGCTACACCCTTACCAACCCAACGAGGCCGCGCCGCACCGGCAACGGAGCCCCAGACACGATCAATCCTGTAACGGAGACAGACCCGGAATTAACAGATAATTCCTCTAAAAACAATGCGCTATAGAGCGACATTTAGTTTACGGGCCAGTGTCTCGATCTCGTTCCGGACCGATCCGGAGCTACCCTTCAAGAAGCCTGCCATGCTTCGCCGCGCGGCTTCCCGGTCGGCAGACAGGATCATCCGCTTCACGGGGCCGACACCTGCCGGCGGCACGGACAGCCGCTCGAACCCCAGCGCGATCAAGGCAAAGGCCTCCAGCGGGCGGCCGGCCAGCTCGCCGCACACCGAGACCGGCGTGCCGGTCTCGGCGCAGGCATCGCAGATCGTCTTCAGCACCCGCAGGGCGGGGGGTGACAGGGGGTCGTACCGTTCCGAGACCCGCGAATTTCCCCGGTCCGCCGCGAACAGGTACTGCAGGAGATCGTTGGTGCCCACGGAGACGAAATCGGTCATCGGCAGCAGGGCATCGAGATGCCAGATCAGCGAGGGGGCCTCGATCATGGCTCCGACGCGGATGGAGGCGGGGGGCGTGCGGCCGCGCCGCTCCGCCCAGGCCAGCTCGTGATCCACGTGCGCCCGGGCCTGGCGGAACTCGTCCACCGAGGCGATCAGCGGGAACATGATGTAGAGTTCCTGCCCCCGGGCGGCGGAGATCAGGGCGCGGAGCTGCATCCGCAGCAGGGCCGGACGATCGAGGCCCATGCGCACGGCCCGCCAGCCCAGTGCCGGGTTGTCCTCCCGCTGGGCCTCCATGTAGGGCAGCACCTTGTCGCCGCCGAGATCGAGGGTGCGGAAGATCACGGGCTTGCCTGCCGCCGCCTCCAGCACCTTTTCGTAGAGCGCCGTCTGGGCGTTGAGGCGCGGCAGCTCCTCGGCCACCATGAACTGGAACTCGGTCCGGAACAGGCCGATGCCCTCGGCACCGGTCTCGTTCATGTTCTCGAGATCGACCGCGAGGCCGGCGTTCATCATCAGGGTGATCTTGCGACCGTCCCGGGTGATGGCCGGCGTGTCCTTCAGCTTGGCGAATTCGGCCTTGCGCTGGGCCCGCAGCGCGGCCCGGGCCTCGAAGGCCTCGATGACGTCGGCCCGGGGTCGGAGAAAGGCCTCCCCCACCTCCGCATCGACGATGACGGCGTCACCCTGGGAGACCCGGTCGCGCAGACCCACCAGCCGGCCGACGCAGGGAATGCCCAGGGCCTTGGCCACGATCGAGGCATGGCTGGCGGCGGACCCCTCCTCCAGCAGCAGGCCCTTCAGCCGGGTGCGGTCGTATTCCAGGAGATCCGCCGGTCCCAGGTTCCGGGCGATGAGGATGGCGTTTTCCGGCAGTTGCCGCTCCACCTGTGTCTCCCCCGAAAGGTGGCGCAGCAGGCGGTCGGCCAAGTCCTCCAGGTCGTGCAGGCGTTCCCGCAGATAGGGGTCTCGGGCCTCCTTCAGCCGGGCGCGGTGCTCCCACCGGGCGCGCTCGACGGCGGCCTCGGCGGTGAGGCCGGAGCGGACCGCCTCCTCGAGGCCCCGGTTCCAGCCCCGGTCGTGGGCGAACAGCCGGTAGGTCTCGAGCACCTCATAGGGCACACCCACCAGACCGGACTGGCCCTCCAGCATCTCGTCGATCTGGTTGCGCAGGGCTTCCAGCGCCTGCTGCAGGCGGATCTCCTCCTGGGCCGGATCGTCGGAGAGCAGCTGTTCCGGCGCCACAGGCGCCTCGTGCAGCACCGCCACACCGAAGGCCAGGCCCTCGGCAAACCGGGTCCCCTTCAGCCGCTCCGGCTTGTGGGGCGCCAGTTCGACGTCCTTCAGCTCTTCCTGGTCCACCAGCTCGCCGGCGGCGACCATTTCCGACAGCACCATGGCGATGGTCTGCAGGTCCTCGACCTCATCCTCGCCATAGACCCGGGCGGTCCGGTTCTGCACCACCAGGGCACCGACGGTGCGGCCGCCGCGGAGCAGGGGCACGCCGAGGAACGCATGGAACGGATCTTCCCCCGTCTCCGGGCGATAGGAGAAGGCCGGGTGGAGGGGGGCTTCCGACAGGTTCAGCGGACGGCCGAGGCGGACGATCTCGCCGACCAGGCCCTCGCCGGGCTTCATCCGGGTCACGTGAACGGCACCAGGGGCCAGACCCTCGGTGGCGAACAGCTCCATGTCGCCCGTGGCGCGGCGCAGATAGATCGAACAGACTTCCGCGACCATCGACGCGGCGATGATGCGGACCACCATGTCCAGGCGGCCCTGGGCCGGCCCGCCCCCGGCCATCACCTCCCGGATCTGGCGCAACAGACTGCGTGGGCCGCGCGCGGCCAGTACCCGCTCCATCCCTGTCCGCCTCCTGCCCTCGGGCGTCCTCCATCGGACGCGCCTGATCTTATAGGATGGTCTGATACGTCGGTTCCAGACGAGACGTAAGGGGGGCGGCGCCGATGATTGCCATGGTGGCGATGCTGGGTCAGGCTGATTCCCGCGCAGATGCGTGAAGACGAGGCGAATCGGGGGGTCGGAGTGGATCGCAGGAATCTGTTGAAGTCGGCCGTGCTGGCCACGGGCGGCGCCCTGACCGGCGCGACCTCCGCCACCGCCCACCCGACGACGACGCGCCAGGGCCCCACCGTCGAGGCCCCCGCGCCAGGGGGACGTCACGGCAAGGCCCTCGCCGGGGCCCTGGCCCGGATCGCCGCCTATGCCGATGCCCACCGCCGGGGCTATGGCCTGCCCGCCCTGACCGTGGTCTGCATCGGTCCGGACGGCTACATGGCAAAGGTCCGGACCGGCCACGCCAATGTGGACAGCCAGGCCCACCTGCGGTCCGACCATCTGTTCCAGATCGGGTCCATCTCCAAGTCCTTCGTCGCCATGTGCATCCACCAGCTGGCGGCGGAGGGACGGCTCGCCCTGACGGATGACATCCGCGCAGCCCTGCCCGGCGTGGCCCTTCCGCCGGAGCCGCCCATCAGCCTGGCCCAGCTCCTGGAACACTCGGCCGGCCTGCCGGACAATTCGCCCCTCTACCCCCGGACACCGGATGGCCTGCTGTGGTCGGCATTCCCGCCGGGCTCGGCCTGGTCCTACTCCAACACCGGCTACGACATGCTTGGCAAGGTGGTGGAGCGGCTGGACGGAACCCTCCTGGCCGTCTCGCTGAAGCGGCGGATCTTCGACCGCCTGGGCATGGACGGTGCCCGGGGGGAGATCGTCGCCGCCGATCGCCCCCACTATCCGATGAGCTATTCCCCCCGGGATGCCGCTGTGGACTCCCGCCCCGGCGGGGCCCTTGCGCCGGCAGCCTGGGTGAACGTCACCTTCGGTGCCGGGTGCGTGGCCGCAACGTCGGAAGACATGGCCAAGTGGCTGCGCTACCTCGCGGCCGCCGGTCAGGGCCACGGCGCGCCCCTGCTGCCGGATGACCGGGCCCGGGCCTTCACGGCGCCGGGCATCGCCGCGCCGGGCTGGTCCACCGCCGGCGCGCGATACGGCGCAGGCCTCGCCCATGTGACCGTGGAGGGGCGCACCCTGCTGCACCACACCGGCGGCATGGTGTCCTACTCGTCCTCGATGCACGTGGACCCGGCCGCCGGCGTCGGCTGCTTTGCCAGCACCAGCAGTGGCGGGCAGGACTATCGCCCCCGCGACCTGACCGCCTATGCCTGCGCCCTGCTGCGCAGTGCCGTCGTGCCGGAGCCGGGGCTATCCCCGCGACCAGCCAAGGTGGCGACGGCCCCGCCGGCGGTCCGTGTCCTGCCCGGGGCCTCCGGGGGGGCGGTCCCAGCCGAGCTGGCGGCCCTGGCCGGTCGCTACGAGAATGACGACCCCTGGACGGGTGCCCTGACCATCGAAGCCCGGGCCGACGGCCTCTATATCGACGGACAGGTGCCCCTCGAGCTCAAGCCGGAAGGCTACTGGGTGGCCCGCGGTGTGCCCGGGACCGAACGGATCTGGTTCCCGCATCTCGTGGGAGGCAAGGCTCAGGTGATGAACCTGTCGGGTGTGGATTTCATCCGGCGGGACATCTGAGCCTCCGGAGGGCGGTCAGACCGGTCCGGATCGGTTCGGCATTGACACGCCTGCGGATGCAAGCCGTTCTGGGCACCTATCGGAGGGGACCCCATGATCGTCGTACACCACCTGAACAATTCCCGGTCCCAGCGGATCGTCTGGCTGCTCGAGGAGCTCGGGCTGGAGTACGAGATCGCGCACCATGCCCGGGACGCCGTGACCAAGCTGGCCCCGCCGGAACTGCTGGAAGTGCATCCCCTGGGCAAGTCCCCGGTCATCGAGGACGGCGGCGTCGTGGTCGCGGAATCCGGTGCCATCGTCGACTATCTGATCGAACGGCACGGGAACGGAGCCCTGGCTCCGGCGCGGTCGTCGGCGGACTGGGTCGCCTATGTGCAGTGGCTGCACTATGCCGAGGGCTCTGCCATGCTGCCGCTGATGCTGGCGCTCTATGCCGGTCGCCTCGGCGATGCGGCGGCCCCCCTGTGGCCCCGGATCCAGGGGGAGCTCACGGCCAATCTCAGCTATATCAATACGGCCGTCACGGGACGCAGTTTCATCGTCGGCGACAGCCTGACCGGGGCCGACGTCCAGATCGCCTTCGTGCTGGAGGCTGCGGCCGCCAACGGCGTGCTGGCCGCCTATCCGGAAGCCGCTCGCTACCTGGCGTCCCTGCAGGCCCGCCCGGCCTATCTGCGCAGCGTCCAGAAGGGCGGTCCCTATGACCTCGGCGGCAATCGCCGCTGACCGCCGCGCTTGCGCCTCCGGAAAATGGGCGCTCTAAGTGCCGGCAACCTGACAAGAAGGACCTGAACCCATGGCCGGACACGACGTGATCGCCGGATACAGCGTCATCGCCCTGGTGACCCTGGCGGCGCTCATCCAGTACTTCCTCATGGGCCTGAATGTCGGCCGGGCCCGGGGGCGCCTCGGCGTGCCGGCACCGGCAACCCACGGTCACCCGGAATTCGAGCGCTATTACCGGGTGCAGATGAACACCCTGGAATGGCTGGTGATCTTCCTGCCCTGCCTGTGGCTGGCCGCCGTGCTCACCGCGGACCTGGGGATGCGTGCAACCCTCGGGGTCGCAGCCCTGGGCGGGCTTTGGATCATCGGCCGCTACATCTATGCCCAGGCCTATGTGAAGGATCCGTCGACCCGGAGCCGGGGCTTCGGCATTCAGGCCCTGGCCACCCTGCTCCTGCTCCTGACGGCGCTGGTCTCGGCCTGCATCAACCTCCTCCCCCAATGATCGATTGATGGCGCGCAGCAACGCGGCCGTCCGGAAACCAGCGTGTCCCAACTCCCCGTCGAACCCGCGCGGTTCCTTGTTTTCCTGACGGTCATGGCCAGCCTGGCGTCGGCGCCGGGCCCGGCCAACCTGTTCTCCATCGCCAACGGCATGCACCGGGGCCCCCGGGCCGTGCTCGAGGGGGTGGTCGGCATGAACGCGGCGTCGCTGGTCTGGTTCGTGGCCGCGGCGCTGGGGCTCGGGGCCCTGATGACCGCGGCCCCGCAGGTCTTCCGGCTCCTGACCTATGCCGGTGCCCTCTATCTGGTGTGGCTGGGCGGGAAGTCCTTCCTGGCCGCGTTCAGCACGGCGCACTCCGGCGGGGCGCTGAGCCCTCGGGACGGATCACCCCTGCTGCAGGGATTCTCGGTCCAGATCGCAAATCCCAAGGCCCTCCTGTTCTTCTCCGCCGTGTTGCCGCCATTCATCGACCTGCACCGGCCGATCGTGCCGCAGATGGTCATGTTCGCGGCCGCCACCATGGGCCTCGACCTCATCACCATGACCACCTACGGCCTCGGGGGCGTCGCCCTTGCCAACCGCATGACGGCACCGGGCTTTCGCCGGGGCTTCAATATCTGCGTCGGACTGATCCTGATGCTGGCGGCGATCCTGATCGTCACCCGGCATTGATCTGGCGGGCAGCCGTCCCAAATCCATGCTAGGCTCACCGCGCAGGAGACGGGGCTGGGTGGGGCCGGACCACAGGATGACCTGACACAGAGTAGGAGTTGGATCGTGGCAAACACCTTCAAGCGTACGATGATCGCGGCCCTGGCCTGCGGTGCACTTTTCGGACTGGCCGGATGCGAGACGGCCACACCCTATCAGCCCCTTAACGCCGCCCATGCGGATGCCGGCGGCTACAGCGACCACCAGATCGAGGCCAACCGGTTCCAGATCTCGTTCAGCGGCAATTCCGTCACCTCCCGGGAGACGGTGGAGCGCTATCTGCTGTACCGTTCGGCAGAGCTGACCCTGGCCCAGGGCTATGACTGGTTCGAGGCGGCGGGCCGGAACACGGACAAGAAGACCCAGACCTTCGCCGAACCCGGCGCCTTCGGGTGCGGCTACGGGCCCGGCTGGTGCGGCGGCTTCTGGGGCCCCCGCTGGCGCTACTATCGCCACGGTGCCTGGGGTGCCTGGGACCCGTGGATGGGCCAGCCGCTGGACGTGATGGAGATCACCCAGTACACGGCCTCGGCGGAAATCGTCATGAACAAGGGGCCGAAGCCGGCCACCGACGTGAACGCCTTCGACGCCCGGGAAGTCCTGCAGCACCTCAGCCAGGACATGCACCGCCCGTCGATCTGAGACCCTCTCCGCCAGGAGACATGACCCGCCGGAGCCGATGACGCCGCATGGACAGTTTTCCCGCCTTCCTGCCCTTGGCGGGACGCTGTGTGGTGGTCATCGGATCCGGAGAGGCCGCGGACGCCAAGGCCCGTCTGTTTGACGGCTCACCGGCGACGGTGATCCGCCTCCCGGGGGCCGACCGGGACGTGCTGGCGACGGCGGACCTGGTGTTCATCGCCCTTCCCGACGGTCCGGAGCTGGACACAGCCCTCGCCCTGGCCCGGTCCGGCCGCGCCCTGGTCAATGTGGTCGACCGGCCGGAGCTGTCGGCCTTCACCACGCCGTCCATCGTCGACCGGGGGCCGGTGGTCGCGGCAATCGGTACGAACGGGGCCGCCCCCATGCTGGCAACCCGCCTTCGACAGCAGCTGGAAGCCCTGACACCTCCGCGCCTGGGCGATCTCGCCGACTTCGTTCGGGCGCGGCAGGCCGAGACCCGGCGTCGGTTTCCGGACCTAGTGGCCCGTCGCCGGGTGCTGCGCCGGATCCTGGAGGGGCCGGCGGCCACGGCGGTGCTGGCCGGGGATCTTGAAGCGGCGCAACAGGCCTATCTTGACGCCCTCGAGGCCGGGACCAGCGGCACGGCGCAACCGGCCCCGGCCGGCGAGGTGTGGGACCTGCAGGTCGGTCCCGATGCCGACGCGTTGACCCTGGGCGAGGCCCGGCGGCTGGGGGCCGCGGATCGCCTCTGGCTGGAGGGGGATGTGCCGGACACGGTGATGGCCCTTGCCCGGCGGGACGCGCCGCGGGACCGGAACCCCACCGATGACGCCGTTCAGGCGTGGCTGGCGGCGGGTGAAGTCATCTGCCGCCTGCGGGCCATACGCGGCTGAAAGGGGTCAGCGCCGGGGACGGTCGGCGTCGTCGTCCGTGCGAGCTGTGCCCGTGCCGACGCCGGGCGCGAGAATCGTGCGGGCCAGCATCGTCACCAGTTCCGGATTGCGGAAGGCGATCAGGCCGATGGCCACGGCAGCCCCCGCTGCCACCACGGGGCGTTCCTTGATCATCTCGCTGGCCCGTTCCACCAGATTGGCCCCACTGAGGTCCAGGCCTTCCAGCCCGAAGGCCCGCAGATCAAGGCCGGCCGGCACATCCCGCTCATCCGTGCGCTTGGGTGCGGCGCGACGGGTGGCGATCAGGGCGACCACCCCGGCGAGGGCGGCAAAGAGCACTGCCACCACCGCCGACGCGCCGGCGGGACCGATCTGGGGCACCACCAGGGCATAGACCGTGAAGGCCGCCGCCACCACCGAGACGATCACCGCCGCGGCCACGGCGGCACCGGCGGTCACGGTCTTCATCGTCTGCTCGATGATCATCGGCGATTGCCGCTGATCAGCAGACCCAGCAGGACACCCGCACCGACGGCGGCAAAGGCGGTGGCCAGGGGCCGGGCCTTGACCTGCTCCACGATCAGGTCGCGGGCCAGATCCAGCTGGTCGATCGCCACATCCGCCGCCCCGTGACCGACGGTCTTCATCTGCTCGAAACGCTCGTCCAGAACCGCACGGGCCACGTCGGTCACCTCCGGAATGGCCTGGCGGCCATGCTCAACCGCGGCGCTGGCGTGAACCACGGCCTCCCGGGCGGCCTCCACCGTCTGCTTGAGATCCTCGACCACCCGTTCGGACGGCTTTGGGGCCGGCTTCCCGGCGCGGGGTTTGCGCGGGGCGGCCTTGCGGGCGGCGGCGGCTTTCGGAGCCGGCTCGGGGGTCGGATCGGACATGGTGGAGTCTCCCTACAGGAGAAAGGTTATGGGCAAACTAAACGGCGCTGCAAGCGGCGACACCGCGATGGAGACCGATCCATCGCCTTGCACACGGCGCGGACGGTGCTTAAGCCTTGGAACGCTGCGTCGGCGTACATGCGGCATCGGGGGCCTTGGGGGAGAGAATGTCAGACAAGCTTGCAGGCGAGACCATGACCGGCGTCAAAGCCCCCTCCATGACCCTTGTTGTAGCAGCCTCCGCGGCCGGAACGGCGTTCGAGTGGTATGACTTCTTCGTGTTCGTGCCCCTGGCCTCGATCCTGGCCAAGGTCTTCGCCGCGGGGCTGAACGAGGCGGCAGGCTATTTCTTCGCCCTCGGGGCCTTTGCCGCCGGCTTTGCCTTCCGCCCCCTGGGGGCCCTGATCTTCGGCCGGATCGGTGACCGGTCGGGACGCAAGGGGGCCTTCCTGATCACGGTGAGCCTGATGGGGGCCGCGACCTTCATCATCGGCTGCCTGCCAAGCTTCGCCACGGCCGGTCTGATCTCGCCGGTCCTGTTCATCCTGATGCGCATGCTCCAGGGCATCGCCCTGGGCGGCGAGTACGGCGGCGCGGCCATCTATGTGGCGGAGCATGCCCAGCCGAAGCATCGCGGGCTGATGACCAGCTTCATCCAGACCTCCGCCGCCATCGGCCTGACGGCCGCCCTGCTGGTCACGCTGGTGACCCGTCAGGCCCTGGGCGAGGCCGCCTTCGCCGCCTGGGGCTGGCGGGTGCCGTTCTGGGCATCGGCGGGCCTGCTGCTGGTGTCCGTCTGGATCCGGCTGCAACTGACCGAGAGCCCGGCCTTCCACGCCCTGCGCGAAACCGGAGGCCGGTCGGAGAAGCCCTATGTGGAAAGCTTCCTGCGCTGGAAGAACCTCCGCACCGTACTGACCGCCCTGTTCTCCATGATGGTGGCACAGGGTGCGGTCTGGTACTGCGCCTTCTTCTACGCCCAGTTCTTCATCGAGCGGGTGATCAAGACCCCCGGACCCCTGGTGAACACCATCATGATCGCCGTCGTGATCTCGTCGGCGCCGCTCTATGTCTTCTTCGGCTGGCTGTCGGACAAGGTCGGCCGCAAGATCGTGATGACCCTGGGCACCGCCTCGGCCACACTGGCCCTGTTCCCCGGCTTCCACATGATCACCGAGGCCGCCAACCCGGCCCTGGTCGCCGCCCAGGCCCGGGCCCCGATCGTGGTCTATGCGGATCCGGCGGAGTGCTCCTTGCAGTTCGACCTGATCGGCAAGGCGCAGTTCCGGTCCTCCTGCGACATCGCGAAGAGCGTGCTGAGCGGAGCCGGGGTGTCCTACACCAACCTCAAGGCCCCGGCCGGAACCCTGGCAGAGGTGCGGGTCGCCGGCCGCACGACCCCCTCCGCCGATGGCCGGAGTCTGACCGGTGCCCCGCTGAAGGCCCTGCGCGGGACGGTGGACACCCGGATCAAGGGCGCTCTGGCGGCGGCCGGCTATCCGGTCCAGGCCGACGCAGCCCATGTGGACATGCTGCGGATCTACCTGATCCTGATGTTCTTCACCGTGGGAGCCACGGCCCTCTACGGACCCCAGGCCGCCGCCCTGGTGGAGCTGTTCCCCACCCGCATCCGCTACACGGCGCTGAGCCTGCCCTATCATATCGGGACCGGCTGGGTCGGTGGGTTCCTCCCGGCCACGGCCTACGCCATGGTCGTGGCGAAGGGGGACATCTATTTCGGCCTCTGGTACCCGGTGATCGGTGGCACCCTGTCCCTGTTCGCCTTCGTGTTCCTGCTGCCGGAAACACGGGGCCGCGACCTGAGCCTCTAGGGCCCGGTCCTCACGGTCCCTCGACGGCGATCCCGCGGCGGCGGAGCATGGCCACCAGACTGTCGGGACCCGCCAGATTGGTGATACCCACCACCACCAGCACCTTGCGGTCGCCGCCGGTCAGACGGGAGATCTCGTCGGCCCACAGGCGATGCCGCTCCACCACGAAGGGGCCGTAGCTCTTCGGCGCACGGGCGTGGAAGGGCTCCACCACCTCCCGGTCGATGCGGGCGAGATCCCCGGCCAGCCAGTCGGCCTGGTCCGGCTCCAGGGTGTCGATCCCCTGCTCCCGGCGGCTCATGGCGAATTCCAGATCGGCGATCTGTTCGTCCCGGGGGGACGCGGCCAGGGCCTGGAGGTCATGCACCACCGTGTCGAAGGCGTGGACCCTTACTCCCCTGGGCATGTGCGCCTTCACGTGGCGTTCCACCCCATTGCGGTCCCGATCCTTCATCTTGTCCCCGAAGGCGAAGGTCAGGGTGAGGTCCGCCCACCAGGGCTGCAGGGGCTCGATCTTGGCCGCGGGGACGCCAAGCTTGACCTCCAGCCGCTTCAGTCTCGCCCGACCCTCCGGCGAGAGCAGGGGCGACAGGGTCTCGCCCCGGGGCAGCGAGCCCTGCATGCTGATGATGCCGAACAGGCGAAGGGTCGTCAGGGGGCCCGGCTTGTCGGGACTCTCGAACCAGATGTCGTCGGCCTGAGCCAGGGCCATGTCGAAGGCAGGAGTCCGCCAGCCGCCGTCCAGCGGGGCGTTGGGCGACGACCCGAACAGGGTGATCTCGGCCCCGTGGGCACCATGGATCTTCCAGACCGGCGGGGCCGCAGACGCCGCCCCGGCGCTGAAGACGGCCAGGCAGGACAGACACGCCAGATGCCAACGCCCACTCATTTTCATTTTCCTCATAGCCCCCGCGGACACGCGTCCGGACAAGTACGACCGGGGCACGCCCGGGGATGCAGGCTCACCTCTGGCAGGCGCGACAGAAGAATGTGGAGCGCCCCCCCTGCACGATCCGCTGCACCTCGCCCCGGCAGTCCGGGGTCGGACAGGGGGAACCCTCCCGTCCGTAGACCCGGAAGGTGTGCTGGAAATAGCCGAGCGCCCCGTCGGCGTCCCGGAAGTCCCGCAGAGTGGACCCGCCGGCCTCGATGGCCTCCGCGAGCACCTCACGGATCACGTCCACCAGTCGGGCAATGCGCTTTGCCGACAGATCGCCGGCCGGCTTCCGCGGGTCGATCCCGGCCCGGTGCAGGGCCTCGCACACATAGATGTTGCCCAGGCCCGCCACGGTGCGCTGGTCCAGCAGAAGGGTCTTCACCCCCTGGGATCGATCGGCGAACGCCCCTCGCAGATGGGCCGCGTCGAACAGCGGCCCGAGGGGCTCGGGACCCAGATTGCGGAACCAGGGACTGTCATCCAGCCGGTCCGTCGGGATCAGGTCCATGTACCCGAAGCGGCGGGCGTCATTATAGGAGACCGTCGTCCCCGCATCAGTGACGAGCACCACATGGGTATGCTTCGGGTCCGCACCGGCGGCGTGGTGGAAGGCCCCCGGCGTCGCCCCCTCGATGGTGAAGCGCCCGGTCATGCCCAGATGCGCCACCAGGGTCTCGCCCGTGTCGAGAGGGGCCAGCAGGTACTTGGCCCGGCGGTCCAGGCGCTCGATCCGCGCACCGGTGAGCCGGGCGACGAAGTCCTCCGGCATTGGAAAGCGCAGATCCGGTCGCCGTTGCTCGACCCGGGTCAGCCGGGCACCGGTCAGGTGCGGCGCCAGTCCGCGTCGGACGGTTTCAACCTCGGGAAGCTCAGGCATGGACCGGACTTACGGCCCCACGGCCCCGCCGTCCAGCACAGACCCGCAGACCTGTCCGTGGAGTGCGGCATGATCCTGCCGCCGCGGTCGGATAACGGAGATTTTCATTGCTGAACCACGCCGGATTCGACATTGCTCCCCGGCATGATGCCGCATGCGCCAGACAGACTTGCCCCCGAGGATCTCGAGCGGATCGACGCCGGCAAATACCAGGATGAGCGGGAGGCCGTGGGCGGCCTGCTCGCCCGGATGCCCCTCGCCCCCGCCGACCGGCTCCGGGTCGCGCGGGACGCCGCCGACCTGGTCCGCGGGGCGCGGGCCGCCTCCACCCGCAACGGAGTCGTGGAGAGCTTCCTGCAGGAATTCTCCCTCGGCACGCGGGAAGGGCTGGCCCTCATGTGCCTGGCCGAGGCCCTGCTGCGGACCCCGGACGACGAGACCCGGGACCGTCTGATCGCGGAGAAGATCGGCTCGGCGGACTGGGCCTCCCATGCCGGTCATTCCGACAGCGTGTTCGTCAATGCATCCACCTGGGGCCTGATGCTGACAGGCAAGCTGGTGGAGGTGGACGATGATGCCCGCCGGGACCTGCCGGGCTTCCTCAAGCGCCTCGCAAGCCGCCTGGGCGAGCCGGTGATCCGCCGGGCCGTGGCCTCTGCCGTCCGGATCATGGGAGAGCAGTTCGTGCTCGGCCAGACCATCGAGACGGCCCTGGCGCGGGCGAAGCGCGAGGGGTTCCTCTGCTCCTTCGACATGCTGGGCGAGGGGGCCCGCACGGCCGCCGACGCCGCGCGCTACGAGCGCATCTATGCCGACGCCATCGCCACGGTCGGTCAGCGCCGGGGTCCAGCGGGGCCGGAGGACGGACACGGGGTCTCGGTGAAGCTGTCCGCCCTGTCCCCGCGCTACGAGGCCACCCAGGAGGCACGGGTCGTCGCGGAACTCTATCCCCGGGTGCTTCGCCTCGCCCTGATCGCCCGGCAATACGACATGAACTATGCGATCGATGCGGAGGAGGCGGACCGTCTGGTCCTGTCCCTGAAGCTGATCGAACGGCTGGCGGCGGAGCCGGCCCTGGGCAACTGGACGGGCCTCGGCGTCGTGGTCCAGGCCTACCAGAAGCGCAGCCCCGAAGTGATTGCCCACATTGCGGGCCTGGCGCAGCGCACCGGACGACGGTTGATGGTGCGGCTGGTGAAGGGGGCCTACTGGGATGCGGAGATCAAGCGCGCCCAGGTCCTTGGTCGTCCCGACTATCCGGTGTGGACCACCAAGCCCGCCACGGACCTCGCCTATCTGGTCTGCGCCCGCGCCCTGATCGACGCCGCGCCGCATCTCTATTCCCAGTTCGCGACGCACAATGCCCATACCCTCGCCGCCGTGCGGCAGATGGCCGACGAAGCCGGTGTGCGGATCGAGCATCAGCGTCTGCACGGCATGGGCGAGACCCTCTATGTGGCTGCCGCGAACCGCTATGGACCGATCACCGTCCGCGCCTATGCCCCCGTGGGCGGGCACGAGGACCTGCTGCCCTATCTGGTCCGTCGCCTGCTGGAAAACGGAGCCAACACCTCCTTCGTCCACGCTCTCACCGACGAGCGGGTCCCGGCGGAGGACGTGGCCTCTGATCCCATCTCGGCGGTGGAGGCCCATCCTGACCGGCACCCCCGCCTGCCCGTCCCGCGGGACATCTATGGTCCGACCCGACAGAACTCCCAGGGAGATGACATGACCATCCTGGCCGACCGCACGCGCATGGTCGCTGCAGCCGAAACCCTTGCCGGCCGGCCGGTGGAGTCCGGACCGATCATCGGCGGGAAGCTCCGGCTGAACGGTCCGGCGGTGCCGGTGCGCTCTCCGAATGACCGCAGCCGGATCGTCGGCCAGGTGCGCGACGCCTCGGCTTCGGACATCGATGACGCCTTCGCAAGGGCGCGGAAGGCGCAGCCGGCCTGGGACCGTCTGGGCGGCGGACCGCGAGCGACCGTGCTCCGCGCCATGGGCGACGCCCTGGAAGCCGCGCGGGAACACCTGTGCGCCCTGGCCGTGCTGGAAGCCGGCAAGACCTGGCCGGACGCCATTGCTGAGGTGCGGGAGGCCGTGGACTTCTGCCGCTACTACGCCGCGGAGGCCGAGCGCCTGTTTGCGGGGCCTGTCGAACTTCGCGGCCCGGTGGGAGAGGTCAACACCCATCAGCTGCATGGGCGGGGCGTGTTCGTCTGCATCAGTCCCTGGAATTTTCCGCTGGCCATCTTCACGGGCCAGATCGCCGCCGCCCTGGCGTCGGGGAATGCGGTCCTGGCCAAGCCGGCGGAACAGACGCCCCTGATCGCCGCCGAAGCCGTCCGCCTGTTCCATGGTGCCGGGCTGGATTCGGACCTCCTGGCCCTGCTGCCCGGACCGGGGGAGACGGTGGGCGCGGCCCTGACGTCCCATGCCGGCCTCAACGGGGTCGCCTTCACCGGCGGGACAGAGACGGCCTGGGCCATCAACCGGACCCTGGCGGCGCGCCAGGGGCCGATCGTGCCGCTGATCGCCGAGACCGGAGGCCTGAACGGCATGTTCGTGGACACCTCCGCCCTGCGGGAGCAGGTGATCGACGATGTGATCGTGTCGGCCTTCGGCTCCGCCGGCCAGCGGTGCTCGGCCCTGCGGCTGCTGTTCCTGCCCCATGACACGGCGGACAGCGTGATCGAAGGTCTTCGCGGGGCCATGGATGCCCTGGTGGTGGGGGACCCCGCCGACCCGGCCACGGATGTGGGCCCGGTGATCGACGAGGATGCGCGCCATGCCCTCGAGGCCCATGCCACCCGCCTGCAGGGTGAAGCCACGGCCCTGCACCGGGCGACGGTCCACGGTCCCGAGGGTGGGCTCTACTTTGCGCCGTTGCTGGCGGAGATCCCGTCCCTCGACCTGATCGAGCGGGAGGTGTTCGGCCCGATCCTGCACGTCCTGCGGTATGATCCGGAGCATATGGAGGCCACGGCCGCCGCCCTGGCGGACAAGGGCTATGGCCTGACGCTGGGCGTTCATTCCCGCCTCGACAGCTTTGCCGAGAAGGTGCAGCGCCTGGTGCCGGCAGGAAATGTCTATGTGAACCGGTCGATCATCGGCGCGGTGGTCGGCGTTCAGCCCTTCGGCGGGGAAGGCCTGTCGGGCACGGGCCCGAAGGCCGGCGGCCCGTATGCCCTGCTCCGCTATGCCAGCGAGCGGGCCGTGAGCGTGAATATCGCCGCCCAGGGCGGGGATCCCGCACTTTTGAACCTTTGACGCCACAAAGTGACCGACATTGCAGTTTTGACATGGGGTCAGCGGTTCTGGACATGACCTGTCATGGGGACGTCCTGATTTCGCCTAGCCAGACTGCGGGGGTCGACACCACATGTCCAAGGGTCACGTTCGGACAGGCGGGCTCACTTTCAGGGCCCTGGCGGCGCTGATCGGAGCCGGGTTGATCCTGACCTCCTGCGAGACGATCCGCCCCGTCGTGCCTCCCACCAAGGCCGACTGCGACGAGCTGATCCGAACCTATGCCAAGACCCGCAAGGACGCCGTGAACCTGAAGGAGTGGACGGACCGGGACTGGGACCGGGACCTGAAGACCTGGGACACCAAGGGCGACGGCCACATCGACCGCAGTGAGTGGAATGCGTCGGCGCTCAAGCTGATCGCTGACAATCCCGGCGACCCCGCCCTGAAGCGCATCCTGCGGGAGTCGAACAAGCTGTTCGACCGCATCGATCTTGGCCACAAGGGCTATCTGAACCGCCACGACTTCGAGAAGGACTCGGTGGCCACCTTCAACCGCCAGGACCGCAACCACGACGGCTGGGTGACCCGGGCGGAGTGCATGGCTGAAGGGTCCACCCCACCGCCGGTGAAATAGGGCGCGACGCCGGACGAGCGCCCGAGGGCAGGAGCCGCCTTCAGCTGGCCAGGCGCATCTGCCGCTTGCGTTCCACCGAGGAGGGGATGCGCAGGGCTTCCCGGTACTTGGCGACGGTGCGACGGGCGATCTCGATGCCCGAGGCCTTGAGAATCTCCACGATCCGGTCGTCGGACAGCACGCCTTCATCGCCGTAGCGGCCGTCGGCCTCCCCGTCGATCAGCTGCTTGATCTTGTGCCGCACCGACTCCGCCGAGTGGGCCTCGCCCCCATCGGAAGAGGCAATGGACGAGGTGAAGAAGAACTTCAGCTCGAACAGCCCCCGGGGGGTCGAGATGTACTTGTTGGAGGTCACCCGACTGACGGTGGACTCGTGCATGCCGATGGCGTCGGCCACGGTCTTCAGATTGAGGGGTCGCAGATGCTCGACCCCGAAGGCGAGGAAGGCGTCCTGCTGCCGGACGATCTCGCTGGATACCTTCAGAATGGTCCGGGCCCGCTGGTCGAGGCTCTTCACCAGCCAGTTGGCAGAGGCAAAGCAGTCGGAGACGAAGGCCTTTTCCGCCTCGGTACGGGAGGCCCGGGCCACCTGGGTGTGATAGCGCTGGTCCACCAGGAGGCGGGGCAGGGTGTCGCTGTTCAGATCGATCCGCCAGCCGCCATAGCCGTCTTCGCGCACGAACACATCGGGCACCACCGACTGCACCGGGGCGGAGCCGAAGGCGGCACCGGGGCGCGGCGTCAGTCCCCGCAGCTCCGCGGCCATGTCGCGAAGATCCTCGTCATCCACGCCGCAGACGCGCCGAAGGGCGGCAAAATCGCGCTTGGCGAGCAGGTCGAGATGGTCGAGCAGGGCCTGCATGGCCGGGTCCAGCCGATCGCGGTCCGCCAGCTGGAGCATGAGGCATTCGCGGACATCCCGGGCGAAGACGCCCACGGGATCGAAGCCCTGAAGCTGCTTCAGCACGGCCTCCACCAGGGCCTCGCTGCAGCCCAGCCGACCAGCCACCTCGACGGTCTCCAGGCGGAGGTAGCCGCCCTCGTCCACACCGTCGATGAGGATCACGGCCACGGCCCGCTCGGCAGGGGTCAGACGCAGCACCTGCAGCTGCTCGGTCAGGTGATCCGTCAGGGTGACCTCCCGAGTGAGGACGCCCTCCAGCCCGTCGGAGTCCATGTCCCCGCCGCCGCCGTTGCCGGCCTTGGACCAGTCCACCGTGCCGCCCACGTCGGCGGCCGGCTGGGACGCGGCGGCATCGCCGGTGGCATAGTCGCCGGGGGCGCAGTCATGAACGTCATCGGGGCGGGCATCGAGCTCGGCCTCGGCCCGTCCGGGCGTGTCGGTCATGGAATAGGTATCGTCACCGGAGACGTCGTCGGACGGCTCCGCGGCCTCCGCCTGCGGCTCATCCCGGGCCAGAAGGGGGTTCTTCTCCAGCTCCTGCTCGACAAAGACCTCGAGCTCGAGATTGGAGAGCTGCAGAAGCTTTATCGCCTGCTGCAGCTGCGGCGTGATGACCAGACTCTGGCCCTGCCGGAACTCAAGACGCGCACCAAGCGCCATGTCTGACGCGCCTCCCTGCCGGCCGACCGAATCGCATTGGTCTGATCATCGGCGGAAAGGCATTAAGGTTCAGTTGAACGTATCGCCCAGATAGACCCGCCGGACCTCCGGATCGGCGAGCACCGCTTCCGGCGGTCCCTCGAACAGCACCTCGCCCGCATGGATGATCGAGGCGCGGTCGGTGATCTGAAGGGTCTCGCGCACATTGTGGTCGGTGATCAGCACGCCGATCCCCTGTTGCTTGAGATAACCGATCACGTCGCGGATATCGCTGATGGCCAGGGGATCGATCCCGGCGAACGGTTCGTCCAGCAGCATGAAGGCCGGCTCGGTGGCCAGGGCCCGGGCGATTTCACACCGCCGCCGCTCCCCTCCGGACAGGGCCGAGGCCGGCGCGTCCCGAAGATGGGCGATATGCAGCTCATCCAGCAGCCGGGTGACGGTCCGGCGTGCCGCGACCGGGTCCGGCTCCCGCATTTCCACCACGGCCATGACGTTCTCGGCCACGCTCATGCCGCGGAAGATCGAGGCCTCCTGCGGCAGATAGCCGACGCCCATGCGTGCCCGCTGGAACATAGGAAGCGGGGTGATGTCCTCCCCGTCCAGATAGATCGCCCCGTAGTCCGCCTGGATGAGCCCCGTGATCATGTAGAAACAGGTGGTCTTGCCCGCGCCGTTGGGGCCGAGCAGGCCCACCACCTCACCCCGCGCCAGCTGGAGCGAAACGCTGCGGACGACCGCCCGGGCACCGAAGGACTTGCCGATGCGGTCCACGTGCAGGCCCGTATCCGCGATCGCCAACGGTGCCGCGGCCGGGGCCCGGCGATCCGGTTCGGGCTGGGCGCTCAGGGAGGGGAGAGAGGTTTGGGCCATGGGGCCGGTCAGTCCTTTTGCACCGGGAACGGCGAGCTCTAGGTCAGTCAGGTCAGGGTCGCGATCAGGGCTTGCCGGGGGCGGGGTTGCTGTTGGGATAGAAGACACCCCGGACCCGACCCTTTTCCTGATTGGTCGTGGCGTAGAGGGTGGAGTGACCGGTCTTCTGCTCGATCACCAGCTTCTCGCCCTTCACCACATTCTTGTCCTGCACCAGGACCACGTTGCCGATCATGGTCACCGTGTCCGCCACGGCGTCATAGGTGGCGTGGTCCCCCTGCGCCTTCTGGGTGGCCGTGACGAAATAGACCGGGCCTTCCGCCTCCATCCGCTGAATCCGACCCATGTCCGGGCCGGATCCGGACTGGCTGGACCGCTGTCCGGTGTCGGCGAAATAGACGGTCAGCCGGGGCGTCTGCAGCTTGTCCCCGCCCTGGACCGCGATGACATTGCCTTCCCAGATGGTCAGGTGCTGCTGCTGGAAGGTCTCGCTGCGGTCCGACGTGATGTCCACCGGGCCGCCCTCGTTGGAGAAGCCGAAACCCCCACCGCCGGCCTTGGCCTTGGCCGCCGGTGCAGCCCCCGTGGACTGGGCCAGGAGGGGTGCGGCTGACAGCAGGACACCGGCTGCCACCGTGGCCGCGGCGATCCGGAGGGTGAAACGGTTCATCATCGCTGTTCCTGTTGATTCACCAGATGCGTGTGCACCTGGCCCACAAACACCACATGCTCGCCCTTGGAGTCCACTGAATAGGTCTGGGCGTCCACATGCCCCGTCGGGCCGTCGCCGGTCACGGCCGTATCGCCCCGGACCGTGTTCTGCTGGACATTGATCTCGGCCCGTTCGCTGACAAAGCGGTTCCCCGCCCCGTCGTCGAACACCACATGGCCGCTCATGTACAACATCTTCGTGTCGTCGAAATAGAGTCCGTGCCGGCCGGTGACCCGCCGCGGCTGCGGGCCGGCCTCGTTGGTCAGGGCGAGGTCTGGCCGGACCAGATCCACCTTGTTCGGATCGGCACCGTCGCGGGTGGCCTCCTGGGCCACGAGAACGAAGGACCGGTCGCGGCCGTCCCGCCCATGGAAGCGGGCGTTGGACATGTGAACCGTACCCGCGGCACCGGTCGCGGCATTCATCGCCGACAGCACGGTCCGGACCCCCACCCAGCCCAGCAGCATCGCGACCAGCAGGGCGATCCCCGCCGGCAGGGCGCGGCGCAGGACGTGGATGCGCCGGGACCGCTCGCGCCAGTGGGCCAGGGTCACGCGGCGGGCCTGTGACCGTCCGGCGGAGGCGTCCGTTTCGGGCTCGACCACAGCGGCGTTCATGGGGCGTCCTCAGCTATGGGCGAAGATGTCGGCGTCTTCCCAGCCGGCCAGGTCCAGCCGGGCCCGGGCGGGGAGGAAGTCGAAACAGGCCTGGGCGAGGAGGTAACGCCCCTCCCGCTGCAGCATCTCATCGAGTCGGGTCCTGATCGCATGCAGGTTCAGCACGTCCGAGGCGGCATAGGCCTGCTGCTCGGCCGACAGATTGGACTGGCCCCAGTCCGAACTCTGCTGCGCCTTCGAGATGTCGATGCCGAGGAGCTCCTTGGTGACATCCTTCAGGCCGTGGCGGTCGGTATAGGTCCGAGCCAGACGGGACGCGATCTTGGTGCAGTAGACCGGCGTGGTATCGACCTTCAGGTGCAGGGCGAACATGGCGATGTCGAAACGGCCGAAATGGAAGATCTTCAGAACGGCCGGATTGGTCAGCAGCGCCTTCAGGTTCGGCGCATCATAGGTGTTCCGGTCCAGCTGGACGAGGTGCGCATGGCCGTCCCCGGCGGAGAGCTGCACGACACACAGGGGGTCCCGGCCCAGACGCAGTCCCATGGTCTCGGAATCCACGGCGACGGACGGGCCGAAGTCCAGTCCGTCAGGCAGATCGCCCTTGTGCAGGTAGGTGGTCATGGGAACGCGCGGTCCTCCGGCCAGAGGCGAGGTGTGGGGGCTGAGCCTGAGCGTTGGGCTTAGTCCCTCTGGCCGGTCAGGGCAACCTCGTCCGCGCCGACTGTTGCCAGCCGGTCGAACAACCAGCGTCCGGCCAGTCCGGCCGCGCGATCCCGGCGGCGGACCACGCTGATCGGCAGGCGGGGCATGCGGTTTCCTCCGTCCCATGAGGCAGGCCGCAGGCGCATCAGGCGGCCGGTGGCCAGATCGTCCTCGACAATGTGCCGCGGCATGCTGCCCCAGCCCAGCCCGGCCAGCAGCATGGACCGCTTGGCCCCCAGATCGGCCAGCCGCCAGGTCCGCCGCGCCGCCACGCCCCGGTCAGGGGTGCGCTCCCGGTCGGTCCGCTCGCTCACCACCAGCTGCAGATGGTCACGCAGGTCCTCGGGATGCAGCGGGCCCACCACCGCAGCCAGGGGATGCCCGGGGGCAGCCACCACCACCAGCTCGATCTCTCCCACCGGGCGGGCCTGCAAGGGGTCCGGCTCCACCTCCGGCGAGATGACCAGCCCCATGTCCGCCCGGCCATCCAGCACGGCGCGGCGGGCGGCCTCCAGGCTCTCCACCTCGATCCGGGTCTGGACCGACGGATAGAGGGTCTGCAGCTCCGCCAGGGTACCGACCAGGCGGGACATGGGGAACATCGCCTCTACCACCAGGGTGAGTTCTGCCTCCAGCCCGGCAGACAGTCCGCCCGCGACGGCATGGAAGCCGTCGACGGCCCCCAGGATCGCCTGCACGCAGGGCAACAGGGCCCGACCGGCGTCGCTGAGCACCGGGCGATAGGCGCTGCGATCGAACAGCTGGACACCGGCCTCGGCTTCCAGCCCCTGGACGGCATAGGTCACGGCCGACTGGGCCCGACCCAGGGCGCGGGCCGCCGCCGAGAAGCTGCCGGCCTCGACCACGGCGAGGAACACGCGCAACTGCTCGACGGACGGATCTGACATTCCATCATAAAATCAGATGGAAATTATCACGTCTATCCCTGTTTTATGGATCATCGTGCCTCCCATATAAGTCGCTATCCGAGCCGCAGGAAATGACCGACCCCATGGATTCGTCCGCGCCCCACCGCCAGCCGACCCTGTTCATTCCTCACGGGGGAGGCCCCTGCTTCTTCATGGATCCGCCCCCCCAGGCTCCGCACCTGTGGGACGCCATGGCCGAATACCTCCGCGGGCTCCTGGCCGCGCTGCCCGAGCGGCCGAAGGCGATCCTGATGATCTCCGGCCACTGGGAGACGCCGAACCCCACCCTGAACATCGCCCCGCAGCCAGGCCTGCTGTTCGACTACGACGGGTTTCCGGAGCACACCTACCGCCTGACCTACCCTGCCGAGGGGGCTCCGTGGCTGGCCGGGCGGGTGACGGAGCTCCTGACCGCCGCCGGAGAGACGGTGGAAACCGACGCCACCCGGGGATGGGACCACGGGGTCTTCATTCCGATGATGCTGATCCGGCCGGAAGCCGACATTCCGATCCTGCAGCTGTCCCTGACAGACGATCTCGACCCTGCCCGGCACCTGGCCATCGGCCGGGCCCTGGCGCCCCTGAGGGACGACGGCGTCCTGATCATCGGCAGCGGCATGAGCTATCATAATCTTCGGGAGTTCTTCGCCCCCCGCGCCGCAGCGGCGGCGGAGGCCTTCGACGACTGGCTGACCCGGGCCGCGGAGACCCCGGCCGAGCGCAGCAGGGCCCTTGCCCGCTGGTCCGACGCCCCGTCGGCCCGGGCCTGTCATCCCCGGGAGGAGCATCTGATCCCGATGATGGTTGCCGCCGGGGCCGCGGACGGCGAGCCCGGTCGGCGCACCTTCCATGACCACATCTTCGCCAAGGCCGTGTCGGGCTTCCAGTTCGGGGACCCCGTCCCCACCTCTGCCTGACGCAGCCTTCCGTCCAAGCCCAAGCCCACTCCCAAACCTGTCATCACACGAGGACCTGCCATGAAGACCCTTGCCCTTGCCACCGGCGTCGCCGCCCTGCTCCTGTCCACCGCCGCCGTCGCCCAGACCGCGCCGAACACCGATCCCGCGGCCGTATCCGCCGGGACCTATGCCCTCGAGACCAGCCACGCCCGGGTGGTCTTCTCCCTGTCGCACATGGGCTTCTCCACGTGGTACGGGGACTTCTCGGGTGCCACCGGCACCCTGACCCTCGACCCGAAGAACGCCGCCGCCGCGGCCCTGGACGTGACCATTCCCGTCGCCAGCGTCTCGACCACCAATGCCAAGGTCGACAGCGAACTGAAGGCCGCCAACTGGCTGGATGCCGGGCAGTTCCCGACCATCACCTTCAAGTCCACCAAGGTCACCCTGACCGGGACGACCACGGCGCAGGTCGCCGGTGACCTCACCCTGCATGGGGTAACCCGTCCGGTGGTGCTGGACGCGACCTTCAAGGCGTCGGGCGTGAACATGCTGACCAAGGCCTACACCGTGGGCTTCGAGGTGAAGGGCAAGATCAAGCGCAGCGACTTCGGCGTGAAGACCTATGTCCCGCTGATCGGCGACGACGTGGACGTGGTCATCAGCGCGCCCTTCGAAAAGAAGTAAGGCGTCCCGCGACCGGTCCCCGCGGGGCTTGACCCAGGTCATGGCCCCGCGGGACCCCCTGGTCCATCGAGGTTCGACAGGCGGGCCGGACCGGGCCACCTCCCGATCGATCGAGGCGACCTCCCCCATGACCCGCAAGGCCATCGACAATCCCGCCCTGGCGCGCAAGCGCGTGACCGCGGAGGCGGCGGCGACCCTGATCGCGCCCGGGTCCACGGTGGGGATGAGCGGCTTCACCGGCTCGGGCTACCCCAAGGCCGTGCCCCTGGCGCTGGCGGCCCGGATCGAGGCGGCCCATGCGGCTGGCCAGGCCTTTCAGGTGAAGGTCTGGACCGGCGCCTCCACGGGCCCCGAACTGGACGGCGCGCTCGCCCGGGCCAACGGCGTCGAGTTCCGCCTGCCCTACAATTCCGATCCCATCGCCCGTGAACTGATCAACCGGGGGGAGATGGACTATTTCGACATGCACCTCAGCCAGGTGGCGCCCATGGCCCTGCAGGGCTTCCTCGGTCCGCTGGATACGGCCCTGATCGAGGTCACGGGCATCACCGCCGACGGGGCCCTGATCCCGTCCTCCTCCGTGGGCAACAACGCCACCTGGCTCGCCCGGGCCGGTCAGGTGATCCTCGAGGTCAACCGCTGGCAGAACCCGGCGCTGGAAGGCATGCACGATATCTACGAGGTCGGCCTGCCCCCTCACCGACAGCCGATCCCGCTGATCCGGCCGAATGACCGCATCGGATCGCCCTACCTCCACTGTCACCCGGACAAGATCGTCGCCATCGTCGAGACCGACACCCCCGATCGGAACCAGAGCTTCCGCGCTCCTGCTGCTGCGGAAACCGCGATCGCCGGCCATCTGATCGATTTCTTCGAGCACGAGGTGGCCCGGGGCCGCCTGCCCCCGGGATTGCTGCCCCTGCAGTCGGGCGTCGGCAACATCGCCAATGCCGTCCTGGCCGGCCTGCTGGCCTCCCGGTTCGAGGGCATGAACGCCTATACCGAAGTGCTGCAGGACGGGATGATGGCGCTGATGGACGCAGGCAAGCTGGAGACGGCCTCCACCACCGCCCTGTCTCTCAGTCCCGACGCCGCCGCCCGGCTGAACCGGGACATGGCCTTCTATCGCGACCGGCTGGTGCTGCGCCCGCAGGAGGTGAGCAACAGCCCGGAGGTGATCCACCGGCTGGGGTGCCTTGCCATGAACGGCATGCTGGAGGCAGACATCTATGGCGCGGTGAACTCCACCCACGTCATGGGATCGCGGATCCAGAACGGCATCGGAGGCTCCGGAGACTTTGCCCGCAACGCCTATATCTCGATCTTCATGGCCCCCTCGACGGCCAAGGACGGGACCATCTCGACCATCGTCCCGAAGGTCAGCCACGTGGATCACATCAACCAGGATGTCCAGGTCGTGGTCACCGAGCAGGGGCTGGCAGACCTGCGCGGCCTTTCCCCCCGACATCGCGCGCAGGTGATGATCGCCAACTGCGCCCATCCGGATTATCGCGCGCCCCTGCAGGACTACTACGACCGTGCCCTGCGCAATCCCTATGGGGGACAGGCCCCGACCCTGCTCACCGAGGCCCTGAGCTGGCACCAGCGGTTCATCGAGACCGGATCGATGCGGGTCTGACCGTCGCCGCCAGAGCCCCTATTTCGAAGGCGGCCGTGCGCCATAGGCTTCGATCAGCCGGGTCAGGACATAGAGCCGTTCGGTGTAGCTCTTGAGATCGAGGGATTCCTGCGGCGTATGGGCCCCGCTGCCGGTGGAGCCCAGGCCGTCCAGGGTCGGGGTTCCGGCCGCATCCGCCAGGGCCGATTCCGACGCTCCGCCATTGCCGTACAGCCTGTAGGTCCCGCCGTTGAACTCCGCCCGGGCCCGGTTGGCCTCTGCCGCGATCCGCAGCACCCGGTCATTGGCCACCAGCGGCGGGAAGCTGGAGCTGTAGGTGATCTCCACCTTTGTGTCGCTGACCTCGGGATGGGCGGCGAAGTCCCGCGCCCTGGCTCCGACACTCTCCATTTCCTCGAGGGTCCGGCCGCGAACGTTCAGGGTCGCTTCGGCGAATTCCGGGATGATGTTGCTGCGGCTGCCCGCCTTCAGGAGCGTCAGATTGACCGTGATGTGGTCGCCGGACCGGGGAAACGCGCCTTCCATCAGCTGGATCTGATGCATCAGCTCGTCTGCGGCATTGCGGCCGTTCTGGGGTTCCATCCCGGCGTGGGCCGGCTTGCCGTGGACCCGGATCACCAGATTGGCCGAGGACTTCCGCCAGACGGTCAGGGTGTCGGGGTATTCCGGCTCGAGGTTCAGCTCCACGTCATGCTCGCGCACGAGCCTGTCGATCAGCCTGCGAGTCCCGGTGGAGCCATCTTCCTCGCTGGTCTCGATCAGAAAGGTGATCTTGCCGTAGTCGGTCCGCTTGAGGTCATGCAGCAGCTGCAGGGCCGTGATGCCGGTGACAACCCCGCCCTTCTCATCCATCACGCCGGGGCCAGAGGCGGTGTCCCCCACCACCTTGAACGGCCGCCTGGCCGCCTCGCCCTTTTCCAGCACGGTGTCCACGTGCCCGATCAGCAGGACCCGACCCTTGCCCTTGCCGGTGAAGGTGGCCACGAGGTTCGGCGGCAGACCGGGGGCCTCGGCCGGGATCAGCTCCACGGCGGCACCCATGGCCTTCAGCCGGTCCGCGAGGATGCCCTGGATCTTCTCGCCGCCTTCCACATTGAAGGTGCCGGAGTCGATGTTGACGATCTGCTCCAGCAGGCTCAGCTCCGACGCTCTGGCCGCGGTGGCCGCCGCCATGAGCTTCGCATCCCCGTGGACGCGCTCGGCCCCGCTGACCGGAACGGCCAGCATCAGGGCGGCCACGGATGCGGCGAAGGACAGGGCGACGGGCAAACGGATCATCGATCTTGGCTCCAGAAGGGTTCGGCGTCCTGTTTTAGCAGCTGTCGCCGAACTGTCGCCGGGGAATTCAGCGGGGTCCGCGGGAATGGCGAGGATCGGCCCGTCCGCGTTGCGCGCCTTCGTCCCATCGTCTATCGACGGCCTGTTCCCGCAGCCGATCATGCGGCGGGACCGGCAACGGGATCGAGGTTGACCATGCAGGAATTGGTGACGGTGTTCGGGGGCGGCGGTTTTGTGGGCCGACACACGGTGCGCGCCCTGGCGAAGCAGGGCCATCGGGTCCGGGTGGCCGTGCGTCGTCCCCATCTGATCCCCGAGCTCAGGGTCATGGGCGATGTGGGGCAGATCGAGCTGGTCCAGGCCAATATCCGCAATTCCGACTCCGTGGCCCGCGCCCTCGAAGGCACCACGGCGGTGGTCAACCTGGTGGGCGTGCTCTACGCCTCCGGCAAGCAGACCTTCAGCGCCGTCCAGGCGGAAGGGCCTGCGACCATCGCTGCCCTGGCCGCCCGGGAGGGCATCACCCGGTTCGTGCAGGTGTCCGCCATCGGTGCCGATCCCCGTTCCATTTCGGTCTACGGACGGTCCAAGGCCGCGGGCGAGGCGGCGGTGCGGGCGGCGATCCCCGGCGCAACCGTGCTGCGCCCCTCCATCGTGTTCGGGCCGGAGGACGATTTCTTCAACCGCTTCGCCGCCATGGCCGCCGTGTCGCCGATCCTGCCCCTGATCGGCGGCGGCAAGTCACGGTTCCAGCCGGTCTATGTGGCGGACGTGGCGGCCGCGATCGTCGCCGTTCTGGCAGAGCCGTCCCTGGCCGGGGCGACCTACGAGCTGGGCGGGCCGACGGTCTACACCTTCCGGCAACTCCTGGAGCTGATCGTGCGCGAGACCGGCCGGCATTCGGCGCTGCTTCCGGTGCCCTGGCCGGTCGCCTCCCTGATCGGCACGGTGGGCGACATCCAGTCCGCCATCCTGCCGATCCCGCCGGTGCTGACCTCCGACCAGGTCCGGCTGCTTCGGTCCGACAACGTGGTCGCGGCCGGATCACCGGGCCTCGCGGAGCTGGGGATCACGGGAACGCCGGTGGAGTCGATCGTGCCGTCCTACCTGTGGCGGTTCCGCGCCGGTGGACAGTTTGCCGAGGCGGCGTCCTGACAGTCCCCATATGGTCCATACAATGGACCATATGGGCTGGAATGAAGGGAATCGAATGATTCCCGCCTGATCACGCCGTATGAATGGTCTCCATAGTGGACCATAAGGTTTTCGTCGGTCAGCTTTGCCCTTATAGGACGCGGACAGCACCTTTCCGGGCACGAGAGACCGCGTCATGGCCGAACGTCTGCTAAAATTTGTCGCGACCCCGCGGGCGACGCCGCCCAAGCGCGAGGCCGAGGCCCGGACCGCCGACTTCGGCGAGATCTATGCCGACTACGACCGGGCCAGGGGCGAGGAACAGGCCTCCCGCTGCTCCCAGTGCGGCGTGCCGTTCTGTCAGAACGCCTGCCCCCTGCACAACAATATCCCCGACTGGCTGAAGATGACCGCCGAGGGCCGGCTGGAGGATGCCTATGCCCTCTCCGCCGCCACCTCCACCATGCCGGAGATCTGCGGCCGCATCTGTCCCCAGGACCGCCTGTGCGAAGGCTCCTGCGTCATCGAGCAGGCGGGATGGGAGACGGTCTCCATCGGCGCCGTGGAGAAGTTCATCACCGACACCGCCTGGGAACAGGGCTGGGTGAAGCCCCTGAAGCCGTTGCGCGAACGGGCCCAGTCGGTGGGGATCATCGGGGCGGGACCTGCGGGTCTGACGGCCGCCGAGCGCCTGCGGGAGCGGGGTTATCTGGTCACCGTGTACGACCGGTATGACCGGCCCGGTGGGCTGCTGATCTACGGCATTCCCGGCTTCAAGCTGGAAAAGGACGTGGTCGCCCGCCGCACGGCGCGGCTGGCGGAAGGCGGGGTCAACTTCCGCATGAATTTCGAGGTCGGCCGGGACGCCACCCTTGCCGACCTGCGGGCCCGGCACGACGCCCTGCTGATCGCCACCGGCGTCTACAAGGCCCGGGACATGGTCGCGCCGGGGGCAGGATCGGCCGGGGTGGCCGCAGCGCTGGACTTCCTGATCGCCTCCAACCGCTCCGGCCTGGGGGACGGACCGCCGCCATCCATGCTGGACGCGAAGGGCAAGCGGGTCGTCGTGGTCGGCGGCGGTGACACGGCCATGGACTGTGTGCGCACCGCCATCCGCCAGGGGGCGCTGAGCGTCACGTGCCTCTATCGACGGGACCGGACCAACATGCCGGGCTCCGACCGGGAGGTGACCCATGCCGAGGAAGAAGGCGTGGTGTTCGAATGGCTGGCCCTGCCCAAGGCCCTGTACGGCGACGCCGCCGGTGTCCAGGGGGTCAAGGCCGTGCGCATGCGGCTGGGGGCGCCCGACGCGTCGGGCCGCCAGACCCCGGAGGAGGTTCCCGGCAGCGAGTTCGACCTGCCGGCGGACCTGGTGATCAAGGCCCTGGGCTTCGATCCGGAGGACGTGGTGCACGGCTATGGTGCACCGGGTCTGGCCGTGAACCGATGGGGGGCGATCAAGGTCGACAACCGGACCCTCGAAACCAACCTCGAGGGCGTGTTCGCCGCCGGAGACATCGCCCGCGGCGCCTCGCTGGTCGTCTGGGCCGTCCGCGACGGTCTGGACGCCGCCGAAGGCGTGCACCGTTATCTGGAAAAGTCGGCCGCGGCGAAAGCCGGTCTGGCCCTTGCCGAACAGGCCTGAGCCCATGTCAGACACCATCGACCGCTATCTCGCCAATCGTCAGCTGCTGACGGACACCGGGGCCTATGATCCTGCCAGCGAGCGGGACAACTGCGGCGTCGGCCTCGTCTGCGCCGTGGACGGCAAGCCCCGCCGGGAAGTGGTGGAACTGGCCATCCGCGCCCTGAAGGCCGTCTGGCACCGGGGGGCCGTGGACGCCGACGGCAAGACCGGCGACGGGGCCGGGATCCTGCTGAACGTGCCCCAGGACTTCTTCGCCGACCAGGTCCGCCGGATCGGCCACCGGGTGCAGCCGGGGGCCATTGCCGTGGGCCAGATCTTCCTGCCCCGCACCGATCTCGCCGCCCAGGAGGCCTGCCGCACCATCGTCGAGAGCGAGGTGCTGCGCGCCGGCTTCTACATCTATGGCTGGCGCCAGGTGCCGGTGAACACCGCCGTGATCGGCGAGAAGGCCAACGCCACCCGTCCCGAGATCGAGCAGATCATGCTGGCTGCCCCGGCCACCCTGATCGCCGACGACACGGACGGCTCGAAGCTCGAGCGCGCCCTGTTCCTGATCCGCAAGCGGATCGAGAAGCAGGTCTCCGCCGCCGGCGTCGCGCCCTTCTATGTCTGCTCGTTCTCCGCACGGTCGCTGGTCTACAAGGGCATGTTCCTGGCCGAGCACATCGACGACTTCTATCCCGACCTGCGGGACGCGCGCTTTGCCAGCGCCGTGGCCATCTTCCATCAGCGCTATTCCACCAACACCTTCCCGGAATGGCGGCTGGCCCAGCCCTTCCGCATGCTGGCCCACAACGGCGAGATCAACACGCTGAAGGGCAACGTCAACTGGATGAAGAGCCACGAGATCCGCATGACGGCGGATGCGTTCGGCGAGGATGACGGCCTGGTCAAGCCGGTGATCCAGCCCGGCGGTTCGGACTCCGCGGCCCTCGACAACGTGTTCGAGGTGCTGGTCCGCGCCGGTCGCCCGGCCCCGATGGTGAAGGCCCTGCTCATGCCCGAGGCGGCCTCGCCCCGGATGAAGCCGTCGCACGCGGCGCTCTATGCCTATTGCAACGCGGTGATGGAGCCGTGGGACGGCCCGGCGGCGGTGTGCGCCACGGACGGCCGGTGGGTCGTGGCGGGCAAGGACCGCAACGGCCTGCGCCCCCTGCGGGTGGCGAGGACCTCCGACGGGCTGCTGATCATGGGCTCCGAAGCGGGGATGTGCGGCGTGGAGGAGAGCCGGATCATCTCCAAGACCCACATCACCGCCGGCCGGATGCTGGCCGTGGACCTGAAGGAGGGACGCTTCTA
>CAIQUG010000167.1 GCA_903874895.1 uncultured Caulobacterales bacterium
GGCCGACAGCAGTCCGCCCGCTGCAGCCCGCAGTCCGAACAGGTCAAGCAGGGCCAGGATCATGGCATTGACCGGATAGTAGGACGAACTCCAGCCGGCACCACTCTTCAGAAAGATCTGGAACAGGGGCTGCATCGCCATGTTCAGCGGGCGGAACCGAAGTGGTACGGGAGCAATCAACGCGCCGTGGCGAAAGATCTCCGCGTCAAACAATGCCATGAACTCATCATCGGACAGGGCGTGCCCCCCGAACACAAGGAACCAGCCCAGCCAGCCGATCAGCACCGTCCCGGCGGCGAGCCCAGCGACGATCAGGCGCGGCCTCGCCGCGAGCCGCGCCGCAAGCCATCGGAATTGCGATGTCAGGCGCTCGGTCGCGGGTATGAAAAGGAGCACCATCGCCGCCAGCATCAGGCCGACAAGGTCCTGTGACATGAAGAAGTAGGGCGACAACCCCCCGTTCTTGACCAGCTTTACCGCCAGCATTGTCGCGACGGTCAGACCGACGATCGCGAAGACAGCCGTCCGCCGCGCGGACATCAGACCAGGTTGGATCATCGGCGGGCGTCGTGCTCTCAGGCGGCGTCGGCGGGGACGTCATATTCCGCTATTCCCTTTGCAGCACAAGCGCATCGGCTCGGATTGACGTCGGACCGGGCCACCTCGATCGGCCGCGCCCATCGGCTGCACGGCCCCCGCCGGGACTTCGGACTGGAACGACTCGCTGTTCCGTCCGGCAATAATTCGCCATCCATAAGGAGAAGAATATCTCGGGGGGAGGGTGCCGCGAACAGTGAGCCGATATCCGTCGAATTCGGACTGCGTCGCCGGGTTCGTGAAACGTCTTTGAGGTCGACGTCAAATGTCAGACGCCGCATACGTTTACATTTGAAATCACGGGATATTTCCAGAACCCGCGAGCTTTGCTTTCCGAGTTGGCAATACATTTCGCATAGGCTTCCAGAAGCCGTATTTCGAGACTTCCAGCCGAGGCCCAGGGATTGCCGAAGCAACGAACCCCTGATTCACAAACAGCTTCCGAACCCCGCAGACCGTCCGCACCGGCGTCGGCAACATGGTTTCGCAAGGCGCTCCGAACGGCACCCCTGGCCGGCCTGCTGGCCCCGGCCCTGCTGATCCGCGCCATCGCTGCCGCAATCCACCCGAACCTCATCTGGCCCGACGAGATCTACCAGGCCGTCGAGCCAGCCCATCATCTCGTCTTCGGCGGGTGGATCCGGTCCTGGGAGTGGGTCGTGGGCATGCGTTCGTGGCTGATTCCCGGGCTGCTCGCGGTCCCCCTGTGGCTGGGCCGCATGGTCGATCCCGCCGGACAGACAGGTGCCAACCTTGTAACCGTGTTGATGATTGTCCTGTCGCTCACCCCCGTGGTCGTGGGCTATTTTTGGGGCGCACGGCAAAAGGGGGTGGCGGGCGGACTGTTCCTCGGTGGCGTCGCAGCTGTATGGCCCGACCTCATCTACATGGCACCGCATCCGCTGGCCGACGTGTTCGCAAGCGACCTCTTCCTTGCCGCACTCTACGCCGCCTTCCCACTGACGACGCGCCCCTCGCTGCGTCGCCTCACGGTCGCGGGGGCGTTGCTCGGCCTGACGCTTTACGTCCGTATGCAACTCGGCCCCGCGGCGGCCGTGGCGATGGTCCTGGCGGCGGGTCTATCCCCAGACAGATGGCGCGCGCTCCTGGCCGGCAGTGGCGTTGCCCTGGCGCTTCTGGGCGTTTTCGACTGGGTGACCCTTGGCACGCCGTTCCAGTCGATCTGGCTGAACTTCTGGTTCAACATCGTCGGGAAGGTCAGCGAAGAGTACGGGGTCGAGGGCCCGCTGTTCTACGTCGCCGCCCTTAACGTCGTCTGGGGCCCGGCGCTCCTCGTGGCCCTCATGGCCGTGCTGCTGAGCTACCGAAAGCATAGCGCATTGCTGATCGTATTCGTCGTCATCATCGCGACGCAGTCACTGGTCGGACACAAGGAATGGCGATTCATTTTTCCAGCCCTGCCGATACTGATACTGCTGGTCGGCCTGGGCCTTCTTGAGCTCCTGCCGCGATTGGCGGCGATTGCCGCGCTGCATGGCGCACCCCGCTGGTCCGGGTTCGTCGGGATCATCGCCATAGCCGGCGGACTCTCGCTCGCCGTCGCCACGACCTCCGTCACGGCCAGCTTCTGGTCCAACCGCAGCTCCATGCTGCAAGCGTTCGACAGCCTGAGGCGTCAACCTGATGTCTGCGGGATCGGCTTGCTGGTGGAACCGGGCCGGGGTGCAGGCCGGAGCTGGGTGGCCGGTCCGGGCAGTACGGCCCTTGCAAGAGGCACGCTTCTTTATATCGCGAGTCCCGATGGCGGCTGGAAGACCTCGGCGAGCTACAACGCCGCCGTGATCGAGGAAGGAGACACTCCCCCGCCGCCCTTCCGAAGGATCCATTGCGCCGAACCGGGAACCGGGAACCCGGCCGTACCTGGTGCACGGACCTGCGTCTGGCGGCGGCCTGGAGGCTGCAACCCTGCCGCCGGCCAACCGCTGCCGCTCAACTGGCCCGGCTTTTTCCTCGATGAAAGGGGCAATGTCCGCCGCGATCGGCTGCAACCCAGCATTTTCGGCCTGTCGCCGCCCCTGCGATCCGTGACGCAGGACTTCAATTCGGCGACATCTCCGTGAGCATCGGGCCAAGGGCTGGCAGGATTCGCGGATCCCGATCCGTTGCGATCCGCAGGGGGGTCCCGGCGACCCCGAAGACGCGGCGCAGTCCCGATGCCGCCGCCGCCGCCCGCACTTCGCTTGCGTTGAACCCGTCGCCGAAGTCGATGGCCGTCTCGTAGGCCCCCCCGCCCGCAACCGGCGTCGTTTCGGCCAGACTGAAGGCGTGCGGATGCAGAGCCGCGACCCCATTGCTGACGACCAGCCGGCCGAGGCGGGACCGATCCGCGAGGATCGCAGTCACGGCGGCATCGGTCTTCTGCTGCTCAGCCACGGTCACGGTGCGAGTCAGGCCGGACCATAGCGGGATACGGCTTGGGTTGTGCTGCAGCCCAAGGGACGTGAACGAGGCCAGCGTCATCAGTGTGAAGCCGATCACTGTCGCGCGGCGGGACCCGGTCCCCGTCCCGGTGCCGAGGGCTTCGCCGATCAGGGGCCAGAATGCCGCCGCCATGAAGGGGAACGCGTAGTAGGAATCCCATTGGGCGGCCAGCTCGCTCTGAGCCAGCAGATTGACCAGACCCCACGGCACGCAGGCCAGGTAGCCGGCGACGACATAGGGGTTACGTCGCAGTATCGCCCAGACGACGGCGACCGCGGCCGGCAGGACCACATAGGCGCGGCCATAGAGGATGACGAGGATGCGGCCCAGCACCAGAGACGGCGTCAGACCTGCGAAGGGCGGCGTGCCGAGATAGACCCGGACAAAGCTCGAGGCCCCGGGAGACACCACATGCCCCGCCACCAGCACCAGTCCGCTGTAGCTGGCCGCCAGAGCCGCCAGCAACAACGTCCGCCGGTGATCCGACCGGCTCACGCCCCGCAATCGGTCGATGACATAGACCGTCACCAGAAACACGGCCACGTGCAGCCCGCCGTCTTCGCGGCAGATGAGGCACATCGCCAGGGCCGCCAGCGCCCTCCGCGTCCAGCCGAGGTGCCACGCCACGAAGAACAGCATCATCCCCGAAGCGATCATGATCTCGAAGTGGGGGTAGCGGACCTGGGCCAGGGCCAGGCCATTGAACGCGAACAGGATCGACAGTGACAATGCGATGACCGCACCGGACGCGCCTCGAAACCCGACCACCCATCTCAGAGCCAGGAACACCGCCAGAGCGGACAGGGCGTGCGCCGTGCCCGTGAAGGCTGCGAACCACTGCGGCATGCCAAGGGGAACCGCCCGGCTGGCCGCCGACAGAAGCGAAAGCAACGGGGAGACGTGCGTGCCGTAGAAACTCTGGCCACCGAACATCGGTGCCATCGGCAGCCAGAGGGGCTTGTGCCATGCGAGGTCGGCGAGAAGCCCGGTGTCCAGCAGGACTGCGCCATAGTGGTAGAAATGGTTCAGCACAAAATTGGAGTAGGCCAAGTAGGGCAAGACGACCGCCACGACGAGACCGGCCAGCCAGACCACCGATGGAAGGTGTCTCGTCATCTGCTCATGCGCCCCGAAGGCCTCCCGCGATCCTCTGTTACCGAAGGACAATCGATAGGGGTTATGATCTCGTGAACCCCAATGCCGGTGGTCCACGGGCCCGGGATTTACCAAATCTGGATCACTTCCTGCGACAATCGGAGCAGCACGACCCGGTCGCAAGCCGTCCCTGCCGGGGCTGAGGGAGCGGGTCGCGCCCGACTGTCACCCCCGCGAGACCTTGCCGCAATGAACCTTTCTCGCGCCACTGCCACACAACACGTGGCCGTCGCCCTGCTCATGGGCCTCTATGCGGCGGTCGTCCTGACGGCCGTACAGACGACCCGTCACGCCATCGCGATCGGCGGCGCGCCCCTGTTCTACGATTTCGAGGCGTTCTACGAGGCCGGACGATTCGTCCTGCGCGGCGACGCCGCTGGTGCCTATGACGACGCCCGGATGATCGCTGCGGAGCACGCGGCATTCCCCGGCATGACGCTGAAACTGCCCTGGAACTACCCGCCGACCCTGCAGCTCCTCCTGGCCCCCCTGGCCCTGCTGCCCTACATCCCGGCCTGGCTCGTCTGGTCGGGCGGAGGCTATGCGGCCTTCGTCCTGACGCTGCGCCCGTTCACGGCCGGCCGCATCCCGGCCCTGATGCTGCTGGCACCGGCCGCCGCGGTGAATCTGTTCTTTGGACAGAACGGTCTCTTCACGGTCGCCCTGCTGGCCGGCGGGTTCCGCCTGCTGGACCATCGCCCGCTGACGGCAGGGGTCCTGCTGGGCCTGCTGGCCTGCAAGCCACAATTCGCCGTCCTCGCGCCGTTGCTGCTGGTCGCCGGCCGCCACTGGCGCACCCTGGCAGCGGCGGTGGCGTCGCAGGCCCTGCTGGCGGGGGCCACGCTGGCGCTGTTCGGGGCTGGGCCGTGGCTGGAGTTCGTGGACCGCATGCTGCATCCGATGTCGGTGATCCGATCGAGCTCTTCGGACTGGCGCGCCGTGCCCAGCCTGATGACCTTTGCCCGGACCTGCGGTCTTGCCCCGGAGACGGCGGCGGCCCTGCACTGGACTGGGGCAGCCGCTGCGACGCTGATTGCCCTGGTCACTGCGGCGCGGCTCCGTGATCGAGGCCCTCACTCCAGACCGAAGACCCGGGCGATCATCGGCGTGTCTGCCAGGGTGTGGGGAGCCACCGCATGATAGCCGAGGGCGTGGACCCAGGCGTTGCTCGTCCGCAGGGTGACGAAGGTCTTGAACATGCCGGGGCCGGTATAGGACAGGACCACGAACAGCAGGGACAGCACGGTGTCCGACGGCGTCCGGAACGATGACCACCCCTCCACCAGATGCATCGCGGCATAGGTGAGCCCGCCCAGGAGGGTGGAGATCGCAACGGAGCCGGTGAGCTTGTAGTAGCGCGGCACCAGGATGGCATAGATGGTGACCATGGTCGGCAGCACGGTCCCCACCAGGAACAGGCCGAAGGCCAGGGGCGCGGCCCGCAGAAGGACGGGCCAGGGCAGGCTGAAGATACCCGGCATCACCGACAGCTGGACCGCGCTCTCCACCACCAGGACCGCGACCAGAACGCCCAGATCCCGCCCGCCCCGGTCGAACACCAGGCACAGCTCCCGGTTCGAATGGCGCCGCCGGAACCACAGGTACGGGATCACGGCGAACATCAGGAAGTTGTATCCGGCCCACACCATCGCCTCCCCCGGCGACGCCAGGATAGAGCAGCCCACCAGGGTGCCCGCCAGATGGAAGCTGAACGGCCGGTAGCCGAGGGCCGGACCGACGATCCATCCCCCCGCCTGGGCCAGCAGGGCGTAGAGGAGGAGGAGCGCGACCTCCCGCCCGGACGTGCCGCGGGGGGGTGCCCGCTCCCCGATGTCCGTGACCGGTCGCCCGCGACTGAGCAATGCCACCATCCCCATCAATCCGACCTGCTCGATCATGGCGATGGAGGGCATGGTCACCTGCAGCCAGAACGGCTGACCGGACAAATTGGGACGATCGAAGGGCAGGTAGCCCCGGGCGAGCGCCAGGATCGCCCCGTTCAGCAGCAGCCAGGCGAGGCCGAAGCTCAGGACAACGGTCATCAGGGGGGCCGGCGGTCTGGCCGCGGCAGGGGACATGGACATGGCGCGCTCCCAATGTATCCGGATAGATACATATCTGCCATTTTGTATCCGTCAAGATACATATAGGATGAGGCCATGACTGATCCCGTTGAGTCGCCTGCCGGTGCGGCGGCCGAACGCCCCCGGCGCAACCGCCGCCAGACGGAAGCGCGCCTGCGCCAGGCGGTGGAGGACCTGCTGGTGGAGGGGGGCTTTTCCGCCCTGACGCCGTCGGCCGTGGGGGTGCGGGCCGGGGTCAACAAGATGTTGATCTACCGGTACTTCGGAGACCTGCCCGGCCTTGTCCGGTCCGTGGCCTATGCCGACGGCTTCTTCCCCACCTTCGATGACCTGCGGGGCGATCTGACGGTGGCCGAACTGCTGGCCCTGCCGGTCAGCCGGCGCGCGGCCCACATCATCGACCGCAATGCCCGGATGCTGCTGGCGCGGCCTGTGGTGCTGGAGCTGATGGTCTGGGAACTGGTGGACCGAAACGAGCTGACCGCCATCATGGAGGAGGCGCGGGAGACGCTCGGCCTGCGGCTGATGGCGGAGCTGTTTCCAGACGTGGCAGACAAGGAGATGCTGCAGGCGTTCAGCGCCCTGCTGTCCGCCGGCGTGACCTATCTGGCCCTGCGGCAGCGCAAGATCCGATGGTATTCCGGGCTCGACCTGAAGTCGGACGCCGCCTGGACGGCCCTGGCCGTGGCGGTGGAACACATGACCCGCGACCTCGACCTCCCCGCCGACAGAAACCCGCGCGGGGATGGCGGATGAGCCCGGGGTCCCGGGCCGTGCGTCTCAGGCGAACGCGATCCAGCGTCCCGCCGCGGCGGCGGTGACCCAGACGAGGATTGTCGCGTAGCCGATGACGGCGGGCAGCCGTCCCGTCGCGCCGTCCTGGCGCGACCGTGACAGACCCTCCACCC
>CAIQUG010000168.1 GCA_903874895.1 uncultured Caulobacterales bacterium
CCCCGGGAAATCCTGTGGCTGCTGGGCTGCGTCATCTATCTCTTGATGATGGCCACCGCCTTCATGGGCTACGTCCTGCCCTGGGGCCAGATGAGCTATTACGGGGCGGTGGTGATCACCAACCTGTTCTCGGCCTTCGACAACGTGATCCCGGGCGTGGGCACGGCGATCACCACCTGGCTGTGGGGCGGTTTCGCGGTGGACAATGCCACCCTGAACCGCTTCTTCTCCCTGCACTTCCTGCTGCCCTTCATGATCGCCGGCGTCGTCGGCCTGCACATCTGGGCGCTGCACGTCCCGGGCAACAACAACCCGACCGGCGTGGACGTGAAGTCCAAGGAGGACACGGTCCCCTTCCATCCGTACTACACCGTCAAGGACGCCTTCGCGATCCTGGTGTTCCTGCTCCTGTTCTCCTGGTTCGTGTTCTTCGCCCCGGAAGCCCTGGGTCATGCGGACAACCAGGTGATGGCCAACCCTCTGGCGACCCCGTCACACATCGTGCCGGAGTGGTACTTCCTGCCCTTCTACGCGATCCTACGGGCGGTTCCGGACAAGCTGCTGGGCGTGCTCGGCATGTTCGGCGCCATCGCCATGCTGTTCGCCCTGCCCTGGCTGGACACCTCCAAGGTGCGGTCCATGCGCTACCGGCCGACGGCGCGCTGGTTCTTCTTCCTCTTCATCGCCGCGACCCTCGGTCTCGGCTGGTGCGGCGGCAAGCTGCCGGACGACGTGGTCATTCCGATCGGCCGCGATGCGGTCACGGGGGATGCGACGGGCTTCACGGTGGTGATGATGTCCCGCGTCCTGGCGATCTATTACTTCGCCTACTTTCTCGTCGTCCTTCCGGCCCTGGGTCTGCTCGAAAAGACCCTCCCCGTGCCGGAGACCATTTCGACCCCCGTGCTCCCCAAGGGCGGCGCGGCCATGTTGAGCGGCGCCACGGCGTCGCCGGAAAAGAAGGGCTGATCCCCATGTCGTCTTCCATTCTGGGGCGCTCCGGCTTCAACGGTTTGCGCGCCCTTGCCATGGCCGCACTGGTGCTGGGGGTTGTGTCCCTCGGTACCGGTGTGGCTCAGGCCAAGACCAACGCCAAGGAACCTGGGGAGGTCACCTTCACCTTTGAAGGTCCGCTGGGTCACTTCGACCAGGCGGAGCTGCAACGGGGCTTCAAGGTCTATGCGGAGGTCTGCTCCGCCTGCCACTCGATGAACCTGCTGTCCTATCGCGACCTGGCTCAGGCGGGCGGTCCCTTCTGGGACCCCAAGCACCCGAACATCGCCCCGGCGGAGAGCCCCTACGCCAAGGCGATCGCGGCCCAGTACAAGGTGCCGGACATCGACCCCGACACGGGTGACGTGATCCAGCGGACGGCCACCGCCGCCGACCGCTTCAAGATGCCCTTCGCCAACGAGTACGCTGCCCGCGCTGCCAATGGCGGGGCGCTGCCGCCGGACCTGTCGGTGATCGCCCGCGCCCGGGAGGGTGGCCCGGCCTACATCTACAGCCTGCTGCTGGGCTACGAGGAGCCTCCGGCCAACCTCACTGTGCCTGACGGCAAGTACTACAACCCCTACATGGCCGGGGACATGAGCTCCTACTGGAAGGGTGCCAAGGACAAGGTGCCGGAAGGCGGCTTCATCGCCATGGCGCGGCAACTGGTCGACGACCGGGTCCAGTTCGACGACAAGACCCCGTCCACGGCCGCCAACGAAGCCCACGCCGTGGCCACCTTCCTCGCCTGGGCCGCGGACCCGCACCAGGTGGAGCGCAAGCAGACCGGTATCGCCGTGATGCTGTTCCTGCTGGTCTTCACCCTGATGACCTACCTGTCCTACCGGCAGATCTGGCGGAACGTGGCGCACTGACGCGAGCGCCCCAAGGACTGGAACGAACAACCCCCGTCGGCCTTCCGGCGGGGGTTTTTCCTTGGGTTCGGAAGGCGTCGCATACCCTGCGTTTACACATGACGGTCTAGCTCGGGACAAACGGGGAGCCGACCAGATGATTCGACCTCGCACACCGGCTTCGGCCGTCATGGCCGTGATGATCGCGAGCCTCGCCGTCCCGGCGGGGGCCGAGCCGCCCCCCGCTGCCTCCGGACGTGGGTCCAGCGGGGTGGAGAGCTTCGCTGACCCGGCCCAGTCCGGTCCGGCGGAGGGCGGTGCGACACCCCGGACGACCGATGCGTCCGCCGCACCGGACAGACCGAAGCCGCTACGGCGGCGTCGCAAGCCCCGTCCTGCCCCTGCAGCCGCCGCTGCCCCGTCGACAGCGGCGCCACCCACGTCCGTGGCCGCCTCTGCTGCGCCACCCCCGGCCCCCGACTGGCGACCGGCGGATCCGGACAACACCCTGGTCCTCGAGACAAGCAAGGGCACGGTGATCATTGCCCTGGTGCCGGTCATGGCCCCGCAGTCCGTGGCCCGGGTGAAGCAGCTGAGCCGCCGGGGCATCTATGACGGCCTGCTGTTCCACCGGGTGATCGACGGCTTCGTCGCCCAGACCGGAAATCCCAACAATCATGACGGGGGCAAGAGCACCGAACCCAACCTGCCGCCGGAATTCACCTTCCGCCTCGGGTCGGACATGCCGCATGTGGTGGTCCAGCGGCCCACCGGGGGCGCGGCGGGCCTGCTGCAGGGTCAGCCCTATGAGTCCGCAGCCGAGGACCTGATGGCCCGCTCCCCCGACCACCGGATCACGGCCTGGGGGGCCTATTGCGCCGGGGTGATGGGCATGGGCCGGGATGCGAGCCCCGACACCGGCAACAGCGAGATCTTCTTCATGCGCGACCCGGCCCGTCGTCTCGACCGGGGCTACAGCGTGGTCGGTCGGGTGCTGGCCGGCCTCGACATCATCCGCGGCCTGGCCGTGGGCGAGCCTCCGGCCACTCCGGACCGGATGGTCCGCGTGCGGGTCCTGGCGGACATGCCCGCCTCCGAACGCCCCACGGTGGAGATCGCGGACACGGCCGGACCGGGCTACCAGGCCGCGGTCGAGCGCACGCGCGCCCAGCGCGGCGCGGACTTTTCCGTCTGCGACCTGGAGGTTCCGGTCCGCATCACACCGCCCGCGCCGCTGCCGCCCCGACCGGCATCCACGCCCCAGGACTAGGCTCTTCGGTCAGGGATCGTCGGACCGGAGTCCTGCGTTCCGGTGGAACAGCTGCAGGGTCCGGAGCCGCGCCAGTCTGGCCGCATCCGCCACATGGTCCGGCCGCCGGTCCGACGCGAAGCCGTGCCCCGCCTCGTAGACATGGACGGGCAGGTCCGGATACCGGTCGCGGACAGCCTGCACCGTCTCCGGCGGAATGGTCGGATCGGTGCGGCCGAAGTGACAGATCAGCGGACGCATCGGGGTCTCGTCGATCAGTTCCGGTATCCGTCGACCATAATAGGACGAGGCGGCCGCGACGCCCTCGATCCGCGCGGCTGCCAGCCAGGCCGCCGTGCCGCCCCAGCAATAGCCCACGACGAAGACCGGTGATTCCAGCGCCGTCACGCAGGCGCGGAGATCTGCCTCCACCTCGTCCCAGGGTGCGGCCTCGGAGCAGGCGCGACCGAGGGCGATCCCCTCGGCATCATAGCCGGCCGCGAGCCCCCGGACCTGACGATCGAACAGGGCGGGAGCCAGGACCTCGTAGCCATCGGCCGCAAAGTCCCGGGCGAGGTCACGGATGGGGTCGGTCACGCCGAAAATCTCGTGGACCAGCACCAGCCCCCCCCGTCGGGCCTCGGGCGGGGTGACGTGAAAGGCGTCGAACCCGAAGCCGTCGGCGGGGCTGGCCAGGCGGACCGTCGCCTCCATCAGGCCGCGCCGTGGGCCTGGAACAGGGCCAGGGTCCGCTCACGGGCCAGGGCGGCATCCGCCGGGTCCTGGGCCTCGACCCCGTCATTGTTGAAACCGTGGCCCGAGCCTTCGTAGATGTGGACCGGCACGTCCGGATGCGCGGCCGCCACCTTGGCCTTCACCTCGTCGGCGGGGATGTGACCGTCCTTGCGACCGAGGTGGACGATCACCGGGCAGGTCAGGGGCAAACCGGCCATGCCGGCCACGCCGCCTCCGTAATAGCTCGACGCGGCGGCCAGGCCGGCGACCCGGCTGGCCGCCAGCCAGGCCATGGTGCCGCCGTAGCAGTAGCCGACGATGAACACCGGCCCCCGGGGCGCCAGGTGCGCGACACAGGCGGCGATGTCGCCCATGGCGTTGTCCGGTCCGTTGGCCGTGGCGTATTTCACCCCCGTCTGGAAGCCGTCCGGATCGTGTCCGGCGGTGTAGCCCGGCTCCTGCCGGTCGAACATGGAGGGTGCCAGGGCCTCGAATCCGAGGGCCGACCAGCGGGCCACGTCCTCATGCACATAGCGGTCCAGGCCGAAGATCTCCTGGATGATGATGATCCCGCCCCGGCGGCGGCCCTGCGCCGGCGCATGCAGGGCAGAGAAGGTGAAGCCGTCATGGGCGGCGGTCAGGTGGATCAGGTCGGACATGGGCAGCGTCTCCGGTGTTTTCCGACATCTAGCGCTGCGGGCCCGCCAGCACCAGCGGGCGGACCTGTCGGAGCGGTCCGAATTAACCCCGCATTAACCGAAAAGGCCGCTTCCCCTGAAGGCCGAGGCAGTGGACAGTGCGGAACACATGAAGAACACGAATCGGCTTCGCATCCTCGGACTGGATCCAGGACTGGTCCGCACCGGCTGGGGCGTGATCAGCTGCGAAGGCTCGCGTCTCAGCCATGTGGCCCACGGGGAAATCGCCCCGCCGAAGACCGCCGATTTCGCAGAACGGCTGCTGCATCTGTTCGACGCGGTGACCGCCGTGATCGCGGAGCATGCCCCCGACGAAGCCGCCGTGGAGGAGGTCTTCGTCAACATGAACCCTGCCTCCACTCTGAAGCTGGGCCACGCCCGCGCCGCGTCCCTGATCGCTCCGGCCCGGGCCGGGCTGGTGGTGGCGGAGTACAACACCCGGCTGGTGAAGAAGGCCGTGGTCGGGGCCGGCGCCGCCGACAAGGGGCAGGTGGGCTTCATGATCCGACGCCTGTTGCCGACCTGCGGCGACCCCGGCGAGGATGCCGCCGACGCCCTCGCCGTGGCCATTGCCCACGCCCATCTGCGGATCGCGCGTCTGCGGGGGGCCGCATGATCGGACGTCTCAGCGGTCTCTTCGTCGATGCGGAGGGGGATGACGCCGTCATCGATGTGGCGGGCGTGGGATATCTGGTCCGCTGCGGGGCCCGGACCCTGTCCCGCCTGCCCCCCCTGGGCGAGCCGGTGGTCCTTCAGATCGAAAGCCAGACACGGGAAGACGGGACGCGACTGTTCGGCTTCCTGTCCAAGTCCGACCGGGCAGCCTTCGTGGCCCTGCAGGCGATTCAGGGCGTGGGGCCCAAGGCCGCTCTGGCCGTGCTCGACATCCTGCCGCCTGCAGAGCTGGCGGCTGCGGTGGTGCGGGACGACCGGGCTGCCGTGGCCCGGGCCAGCGGGGTCGGCCCGAAGCTTGCCCAGCGGATCGTGACGGAGCTGAAGGGCAAGCCTCTGGTGGCGGGCCTGTCCATCGGCCCAGACGTGTCCGGCCCCGCACCCTCGGCCTCGCCGGTGGTGCGGGTATCCGGAGAGGCCGTGGCCGCCCTGCTGGGCCTCGGGATTGCCGAATCCGCCGCCCGCCGTGCCGTGGAGACGGCGGAGCAGCGGCTGGGACCTGACCCGGCGCTCAGCGCCCTGATCAAGGCCGCGCTGCAGGAGGTGGGGCGGTGACCCGGCTGATCTCCGGCGAGCGGGTGGGGTTCGAGACGGCGGACCGGGCCCTTCGACCGCAGACCCTGATGGAATTTGTCGGCCAGCCGACCCTGAAGGCCAATCTGAAGGTGTTCATCGACGGGGCGCGGGCGCGGGGGGAACCGCTGGACCATGTCCTGCTGTTCGGCCCGCCGGGGCTGGGCAAGACGACGCTCGCCCAGATCGTTGCCCGGGAGATGGGGGTGAACTTCCGCGCCACCGCCGGCCCGGTCCTGGCCAAGGCCGGTGACCTTGCGGCCATCCTGACCAATCTGGAGGCCAATGACGTCCTCTTCATCGACGAGATCCACCGCCTGCCCCCCGCCGTGGAGGAAATCCTCTATCCGGCGATGGAAGATCACGTGCTGGACCTGATCATCGGGGAGGGGCCATCGGCCCGTTCCGTCCGGATCGACCTGGCACCCTTCACCCTCGTTGCCGCGACCACCCGGGCGGGGCTTCTGGCCACGCCCCTGCGCGACCGGTTCGGGATTCCCCTGCGCCTCGAATTCTATACCGCCGAGGAACTGTGTCAGGTGCTCGCCCACGCCGCCCGCAAGATGGGCGCACCCCTGACTGCCGATGGGGCCGCGGAGATCGCCGGCCGGGCGCGGGGTACGCCGCGGGTCGCGGGACGGTTGCTGCGCCGGGTCCGGGACTTTGCCGCGGCCGATGCCGCCCCTGCCATCGACCGGCATGCCGCCCGCCGCGCCCTTGCAAGGCTCGAGGTGGATGAAAAGGGCCTCGACAGCCTCGACCGCCGTTATCTTCGTGCGCTGATTGAAACCTATGGCGGAGGGCCGGTGGGGGCTGAAACACTCGCTGCTGCGCTGGCCGAGGCGCGGGATTCGGTGGAGGACGTCATCGAGCCCTATCTGCTGCAGCAGGGTTTCATCCAGCGGACGCCGCGGGGCCGGATCGCCGGGTCGCTGGCCTATCTGCACATGGGGCTTCCGACCCCCACGGCACCGGTCTCCC
>CAIQUG010000169.1 GCA_903874895.1 uncultured Caulobacterales bacterium
CTCGATCGGCATGGCAAACAGCCGCGCCACCTTGAAGGCCAGTTGAAGGGAAGGGGTGTACTTGCCGGTCTCGATGGCGTTGATCGCCTGCCGGGACACAGCGAGGCGCTCGGCCAGGTCAGCCTGGCTCCAGCCCCGTTCGGCACGAAGAACGCGTAGCTTGCTTTTCACTGGGGGCGGACCTTCCGGGCGTTCAGCGCTTCGACGCCCACCAGATCGCCCAGCCGATCCCGAAGGCCAGGATCTGCAGCCCGACGCAGGCCAGGACACCGGCACCGAAGGCGGTGTTGACCGTCAGGGCATTCACCGCCGCCGGCAGCGCGCCGACCGGGGCCCGGACCGCATAGACCGCGAGGCCCAGTGCGAAGCAGCTGCCGATCGACCCGCCCCAATACCAGGCGCTCTGCTGGGCTTCCCGGGCCACCTCGTCCAGGCGCCGCCAGACAGGGATCGCCGCGACACAGACCAGCAGGAGCACGCCCGTTGCGCCGATCCCGGCAGCGGCGGGCGAGATCAGGCCCGCGAACTTCTTCTCGAACAGGCCGATCGCGAAACCGGCGACAAGCCCTCCCGCCAGCATGCTGAGGACATATGAGAGCGATCTTGATTGTTGCGCGACCATGGACGTCTCCTTCGATTGTCGGGTCTCAGGTTCATCTCGGGTTAGGCTATCGCAGTCAAGATGTAAGGTCAACATTACATTTTGTCCGCTATGCACGACATGCCCCTCTGGACCGCAGGATCGTTCTGCGTCACAAGCGCCGCCCATGACCCCCAGCTTTTCCATCGGCGACGTCGTGATCGGCTCCCGGGTGCTGATCGCCCCCATGACGGGCGTCAGCGACCTGCCGTTCCGGCGCGTGGCGTCGTCCCTCGGGGCGACCTATGTGGCGACCGAGATGGTGGCCTGCGCGGAGCTGTCCCGCGGTCGCCCGGACGTGGTCCGTCGTGCAGCTGTGGGGGAGGGGTTGCCGATGACGGTGATCCAGCTGGTCGGGCGGGATGCCGACCACATGGCCGCCGGGGCCCGGATGGCCGAGGCCGCCGGTGCCGACATCATCGACCTCAACATGGGCTGTCCTGCCAAGGAAGTGACCGGCGTCCAGTCCGGCGCAGCGCTGATGCGGGATCTCGACCAGGCCCTGCGGCTCATCGACGCGGCGGTGAGCGCCACCTCCCGTCCCGTCACCCTGAAGATGCGGCTGGGCTGGGACGATGCCAGCCGCAACGCTGCAGACCTCGCCCGGCGCGCCGAGGCGGCGGGAATCCAGGCGATCACGGTCCATGGCCGGACCCGTGCCCAGTTCTACACCGGGTCCGCCGACTGGGCCGCTGTCCGGTCCGTGCGGGACGCGGTCCGGGTGCCGCTGATCGTCAACGGGGATATCGTCGACGGTGCGACGGCCCGGCAGGCCCTGGCGGCGTCCGGGGCGGATGCGGTGATGATCGGTCGCGGCGTCTACGGGCGTCCCTGGGCTGCGGCCGCGATCAGCCGGGAGCTGGCGTCGCCGGGGACGCTGTCCGCCGAGCCGGACCGCAGCGCGCGCCTGGACCTCGTCCTCAATCACTTCCGCGAAGCGCTTCGGTTCTACGGCGATCGCCTGGGGGTCCGCATCTTCCGCAAGCACCTCGGCTGGTATGTGGCCCAGGCCCCCTGGCCCGCGGGTGCCGAGGCCCGTCGCGCCGCCCGGGCGGACCTGTGCCGACGGGACGACCCCTGCGAGGTGGAGCAGGGACTGACCAGCCTGTGGGCTGCCTGACGGGATTTCGGGGTGATCCGGGCGGTCCGATCCGTGAAAACCCTCGGCCGCACGGGGCCTCAACTGCGGCCCGACTGAATTTGATCACTGGAATGTCGCAGGATCAGGCCTAACATAGAGAGACGTGACACGCGGGGAGAGGTTTGTTCCATGGCCATCGAGCTGGAAATCAATGGGGTCAAGCGGCAGGTGGCCGCGGAAGCGGATACGCCGCTTTTGTGGGTGCTGCGGGACGAGCTGCACATGACCGGCACCAAGTACGGCTGCGGCATTGCCCAGTGCGGGGCCTGCACCGTGCATCTCGACGGCCAGCCGATCCGGTCCTGCCAGACGCCGGTGGGCACGATCGGGGCGGCCAAGATCACCACCATTGAAGGCCTCGGGGGTGCCCATCCCCTGCAGACGACCTGGGTGAAGCACGACGTGCCCCAGTGCGGTTACTGCCAGTCCGGCCAGATCATGTCGGCGGCGGCGCTGCTCGCGGCGACGCCCAAGCCCACGGACGCGGACATCGATGCCGCCATGTCGGGCAATCTCTGCCGCTGCGGGGCCTATCAACGGATCCGCGCCGCCATCAAGGACGCCTCCGGCGAACTTGCCGTCAACGCCAAAGCCTGAGGGAGGACCCCGTCATGTACATCGCTCCCGAAAAGACCCAGACGACGCCCCGCGCCTCCGGGGCCAGCCGGCGTGAACTGATCGTCGGTGCTGCCCTGGTCGGCGGATCCCTGCTGGTGGGCTGCTCTCCGGCCGACATCATGGGCTCCGGCGCGCCGAAGACCGACTTCGGGGCCTTTGGCCCATTCATCAAGATCGATGCCGACGGTGCCGTGACGGTGATGAACAAGCACCAGGAGATGGGGCAGGGCAACCATGCCGGCCTCTCCGCCATCGTCGCCGAGGAAATGGACGCCGACTGGTCCACCGTGAAGGTGAAGCAGTCGGCGGCCAACGCCAAGGTCTATGCCAACAGCCTGATGGGCTTGCAGGGCACGGGCGGATCCACCGCCATCGCCAACAGCTGGATGCAGCTGCGCAACGCCGGGGCCACCGCCCGGGCCATGTTCGTGCAGGCCGCGGCCAATGTCTGGAAGGTCCCGGCGGCCGAGATCACGGTGAAGGACGGCGTGGTCAGCCACCCGTCGGGCAAGTCGGCCCATTTCGGCGACCTGCTGGCCGAGGCGGCCAAGGTGACTCCGCCGACCTCCGTCAAGCTGAAGGACCCCAAGGACTTCACCCTGATCGGAAGCGATCGGGTCCGCCGGAAGGACAGCCTCGCCAAGTCCACGGGTCAGGCCCAGTACACCCAGGACGTCTATCTGCCGGACATGCTGACAGCCGTCGTGGCGCACGCGCCGCGGTTCGGCGGCAAGGTGACGAGCTTTGATGCCACCGCGGCCCTCAAGGTCCCTGGCGTGGTGGATGTGTTCGCCATCGCCACCGGCGTGGCCGTGGTCGGCAACGGCGTTCATGCCGCCCGCAAGGGACGGGATGCCCTGAAGGTCGAGTGGGACAACGCCAAGGCGGAGACCCGCTCCAGCGCCGAAATGCTGGCGGATTACCAGAAGATCGCCCGGGGGGAGCTGACCCCCTCCGACGACAAGTGGGCGTCCTTCACGGCGAAGGGCGATGCTGCGGGCCAGTTCGACGGGTCCGACGTCCTGCACGCCACCTATGACTTCCCCTATCTGGCCCACGCGACGATGGAGCCGATGAACTGCGTCGCGCAGGTGGACGGATCGAAGTGCAAGCTGACCTACGGGGCCCAGGGGCACTCCCTGGACCAGATGGCGGCGGCGACCGTGGTTCTGAACCTGCCCGGTGCCATCGAGATCGAGACCCTGTTCGCCGGCGGCAGCTTCGGGCGCCGTTCCAGCTGGGATAGCGACTATGTGGTCGAGGCGGTGCAGATCGCCAAGCACGTGGGCAAGTTCCGGCCCGTGAAGCTGGTCTGGACCCGGGAAGACGACATGACCGCGGGCCACTACCGGCCGATGGCGCACCATGCCGTCGCGGTGAAGGTGGGCAAGGACGGCTATCCGGCGGCCTGGCGTCACCGGGTGGTCATCCAGTCCTTCGCCAAGGCGAGCCCGATAATGGCGTCGATGATGGTGAAGAACAACGTGGACGCCACCACAGTGGAGGGAGCTTCGGGCTCCCCCTACCTGGCGGCCACGCCGATCGTGGATGCACAAGTGTTCACGCCGCACAATCCGGTGTCCACCCTTTGGTGGCGGTCGGTGGGCGCCACCCATACGGCGCCCGTGATGGAGCACACCATCGACCAGCTGGCGGCCCGGGCAAAGATCGATCCGGTGGACTACCGGCGGGAGCTCTATCGCCGGGCGGGTCCGGCCGGAGCGCGGCACCTGGCGGTGCTGAACCTTGCGGTGGAAAAGGCCGGCTGGGGCAAGCTGGAGGATGGCTGGACCCGAGGCGTCGCGGTGCACGAGAGCTTCGGTACGGTCGTCGCCAATGTGTGTGAAGCCAAGATCATCGACGGGGAGCCCCGGGTCCGCAAGGTGACCGTGGCCGTGGACTGCGGCATCGCCATCGCCCGGGACCAGATCGCGGCGCAGATGGAGGGCGGCACCTGCTACGGCCTGTCCGCTGCCCTGTTCGGTCAGGTGACCCTCGACAAGGGGCGGCCGCAGCAGACCAACTTCGACACCTATCGCGTGCTTCGCCAGAACGAGGCCCCGCAGGTCGAGACCTGGGTCCTGCCGTCGGCCAACCCGCCCAGCGGAGTGGGGGAGCCGGGCACGCCGGTGATCATGGCGTCCCTGCCCAATGCCCTGTTTGCCGCCACGGGCAAGCCGGTCAGCAGCTTCCCGCTCGTCAAGGCCTAGGCTCCGGATCGGTGGGCCGGTCGGCATGATGCCGACCGTTGCCCGTCCGCCGGGGCCGTTAGCATCCTATTGCCGGGCTGAGCCGTTCATTCGCCTCCTATCGAGCGTCTCGACGTGGCGCAGGGGGGGCTGTGGACCGTTGGAGTTGCGGTGGCGCAACGCGGCCGTCTCACGGCAGGGTCAGGATCTTTGCCTCACTCCCGGAGGCGAACCATGCTGCAGGCCGTCATTGTCGCTCATCCCAACCCCGACAGCTTCACCCTGTCCGTGGCGCACGCCTATGCCCGTGCGGCGGAGGACGCCGGCGGAACGGTGATCGTCCGCGACCTCTACGCCATGAATTTCGATCCCTGCCTGAAGCGGGACGAGATCCCCACATCACCAGACTACCGGATCCTGCCGGACGTGGCCGCCGAGCGATCCGCCCTTGAAGGGGTGGATCTCTACGTCCTGGTCTATCCCTTCTGGATCAATGCACCGCCGGCCATCCTGAAGGGGTACATCGACCGCGTCCTCGGCTTCGGTTTCGGCTTTTCACCTGAGGGGGAGGGGCTTCCGCCTCCCCCGACCGGCAAGCGCCTGCTCAGCCTGACCTCGTCCGGGGCCCCCCGGCACTGGGTGGTGGACACCGGCGCGCTGAACGCTGTGCGGACCCTTTTCGACACACACCTCGCGAAGGTCTGTGGCCTGACGGTCGTAGACCACATCCATTTTGGAGCAATCACGCCGAACATGACTGCCGCCGCAGTCCAACGGCATCTTGATCTTGTGCGCAACACTGCGAACTGGATCAACCGTGACAATTGAAGAATTCGAATCCTGTTGTAATTGGGGTTTCTTTTCTTATATCACCGTGGCAAGAGGATTCGTATTGAGTCATGTGCGCTTCGCATGCGACTTGCCCCGCAACTTCCGTTGATTGGCCAATCCAGTCGGCCTCTTAGAGATTAACCAAAGTCGTCACAGACGGCCTTTGTCGCCAGATTTCCGGGATGTTTATTTATGTCTCGAACGGGGCGGTCTTGTTGACTGATAACGACGCGATCGATGCCCCGGCACAGGTGCGCATTGGACGCCCACACGAACAAAGAAGGAGTATTTCTGTTGTCCAACTCGCCTGACCTCATTGAAATGACCACCGACATCGTGTCGGCGTTTGTCAGCAACAGCACATTGGCCGCTGCGGATCTGCCGGGTCTGATCCACCAGGTTCACAAGACCCTGGCGGAGATCGCCACGGGCGTTGAGGCCGAACCGGTTGCCCCGGCGCAAACGCCTGCCATTTCGGTCAAGAAGTCCATCACTCCGGATTTCCTGATCTGTCTGGAAGACGGTCGCAAGTTCAAGTCACTGAAGCGGCACCTGCGTACCAAGTACGATCTGACTCCGGAACAGTATCGCGCCAAGTGGAACCTGCCGAAGGATTATCCGATGGTGGCTCCGAACTATGCCGCAGCGCGATCGAACCTGGCAAAGCAGAGCGGCCTCGGCCAGGGCGGCCGCAAGCCGGCGGCTGCAAAGCCGGCCAAGGCCCGGGCGGCGAAGCCGACGGCCTGATCGCTTGCAATCCGATGGGGGCGGTTGGCCTGTCCGGCCGGAGCCCCGATACGATGCCTCCAGAAGACCGGTCTGCCCGTGGCAGGCCGGTTTTCATTTTGGGTGAACCATGCTCTAGGGTGTCGGAATGAAACTGACCGATCATCGGATCGTAGCGGGTGTTGGCATGGGCATTGTTGCCCTTGGCGCGCTCGGCTTTGCTCTGGGCCTGCAGCAGGGGCAGCGGGCACCGGCGGAGACACAGCCGCTTCCCCTGCCGGTCAACACGGGCCATCCGATGAACCTTCAGGGCGTTCCGGCTGCCGCCGCGCTGGATCCTGCCGCCGCCAACGGGGCCATCGACCCCGTCGCGGCCCGGCTTCGGGCACGCCGGGCCCAGGCGGATGCGGACAATACCATGGACGATGGCGGGGACGACCCGACCTCGCAGACCCCTGCGCCGCTGCAAGCGGCCGAACCTGCGGAGCCGGTGCATCCAGCCCCCAAGGCCGCCACGCCTGCACCAGCGGCAAATGCGGTGCACGGTCCCTACTAGCGCGATACTACCGGTTCAGCAGACGAATCCAGAGCTGCGCACGCTTCATCAGTCGCGGCTCCTTGGTGCCCTTGAGCGGAACCGAGCGGTTGAAAGCGACGCCGACCAGGGGCTCGGCCCGCCACACCACGCGGCACTCATGCAGCATCCCGGCGGTGAGCTGGATGGCATCGAACGTGTCCGGAAGGCTGACGTCCTCATCCAGCAGGATGCGACCCCCGACATCGCTGAGATCCTTGAAGGTCCCGCGGACCAGCTCGGGAGGTTCATCCCAGGCGACGGCCACGGTGAGACGCGTCCGTCGTCGGGGAGCCCTGCGGCGTTCGTCGGCAACCGCCATTCTGCGTTGACTCCGTGTGTAGCTGATGTCGATTTGTGACGAAACTCGCTAACAAGGGGTTGCCAGTGACGCCCGTTCGTCATGAACTCGTGCGAAAACAACGAATTCGCGGATAGGAATGACACTCATGACCGGACTTTTCCTGGCTCTGGCACTGGCTGCGGGTCCGGCATCGCCATCCTTCGTTCCCACCGGAGCCGCCATCACACCCCTGGCCACGCCTGGTGCCCTGTTCCAGCCCCTGAACCCCGACCTGCCGATCCTGCCGGACTATGTGGTGGGTCAGGCATCGGGCGTCGCCCTTTCGCCCGACGGCAAGACCCTGGCCATCCTGACCAGCGGCTTCAACCGGAACCGGGACGACAAGGGCAAGGTGATCCTGGCCGGTTCCAGCGAATTCGTCTTCCTTTACGACATATCCGGCGATCAGCCGCGCAAGCTCCAGGCGCTGAGCCTGCCAAACGCCTTCATCGGCCTCGCCTGGGCACCCGACGGTCAGCATCTCTACGCGTCCGGCGGCGTCAATGACGCCGTGGCCGTGTTCGCCCGGGACGGGGACCACATGGTGGCCCGATCCGCCATTCCGCTGGGGCACAAGGGTGGACTGGGGCTGAAGGTCCAGCCGGAGGTGGCCGGCCTGGCCGTCAGTCCGGACGGCAAATGGCTGATGGCTGCCAACCTGCAGAACGACAGCATCAGCCTCGTGGACCTCGCCAGCGGCAAGGTCGTGGGGGAGCTTGACCTGCGCCCCGGCGCACAGAAGGCCGAGGATCATGGCAAGTCGGGGGGCACCTTCCCCCGGGGCGTTGCCTTTGTCGGCAACGGCAAGGCCTATGTCTCCAGCCAGCGGGATCGTGAACTCATTGCCGTCTCGGTAGCGGCAGATGGCCAGTTGAAGCTGGACAAGCGCATCCGCGTCGCCGGGCAGCCGAATGCCCTTGTCGTTCGTGCCTCCGCCCACCGGCTGTACGCGGCCCTCGACAATACCGACCGGGTGGCGGTCCTCGACACCGCGACCGATCGTCTGGTCGAGACCTTTGCAGCGGCCGCTCCGGCGGCCCTCCTGCCCAACCCGATGAAGCTGGGGGGCGCAGGCACCAACGCCCTGACCCTCTCGCCGGACGGCCGGACCCTGCTGGTGAGCAACGGTGGGGAGAACGCGGTCGCCGTGGTCCGTCTTTCGGAACGGGCGACCGGCGGGGACAAGGCGGCGACCAAGGGACATGACGCCGACGATGCGCCCCGTTCCGAGGTGGTGGGCCTGATCCCCACCGGCTGGTACCCGACGGCGGTTGCCATGCGCGGTGACGGCAAGCAGATCTACGTGGTCAACGGCAAGAGCGATCCGGGTCCCAATGTGCGTAACTGCCGGGGTGACGCGACCCTGACCAAGGAGCAGTGCCAGGGGGCCAACCAGTACGTGTGGCAGCTGGAAAAGGCCGGCTTCCTGACCGTGCCGACACCGACACCGACGGTGCTGGGTCAGCTGAGCCGCCAGGTGGCGGAGAACAACCGCTTCCTCGCCAAACCCGACCCCGCCGCCGCGGAGACCATGGCCTTCCTGAAGGCGCACATCCGCCACGTGATCTACATCGTCAAGGAGAACAGGACCTATGATCAGGTCCTGGGAGATCTGGAGCCGGGCAACGGCGATCCCCGCCTGACCCTGTTTCCGCGGGCGATCACCCCAAACCACCATGCGCTGGCCCGGAACTTCGTGACTCTCGACAATTTCCTGGACAGCGGAGAAAGCTCGAATACCGGCTGGAACTGGTCGACGGCGGCCCGGACCACGGATTTCACCGAGCGGGAGGCGCCGGTGAACTATGGCGCGCGCGGCCTGCAATATGATCAGGAAGGGTCCAATCGAAACATCAACATGGCCCAGGCAACGCCGGCTGAGCGGCGCATCGCCAATCCGGTCTCGCCGGAGGATCCTGATATTCTCCCCGGTGTCCACGACGTGGCGGCACCCGACGGTCCCAACGGCCGGGAGGAGGGCGGATATCTCTGGGATGCGGCGCTGGCCAAGGGACTGAGCGTTCGCAACTACGGCTTCTACGAGGATCTGGTCCGCTATGAGGGGGACGTCGGCGACGCCAAGATCCCCCTGGAGCGCGAGCCCTGGAAGTCCGGCCTCGTCGTGGCCTTTCCGACCAAGGCATCCCTGCTGAAGGTCTCCGACCCCTATTTCCGCAGCTTCGACCAGGCCTTCCCCGACTATTACCGCTTCCAGGAGTGGAAGCGCGAATATGACGCCTACAGCGCCAAGGGTGATGCCCCCAGCCTGACCCTGCTCAGGATCAACCACGACCATTTCGGGTCCTTCAAGGAGGCCATCGACGGGATCAACACGGTGGAGACCCAGATGGCGGACAACGACTACGCCCTGGGCCTGGTGGCCGAGGCGGTGGCCAAGGGGCCCTTCGCCAAGGACACGCTGATCTTCGTGCTCGAGGACGACGCGCAGGACGGGGCCGATCACGTGAACGCCCACCGGTCTGTGGCCCTCGTCGTGGGACCCTATGTGAAGCAGGGGGCCGTGGTCTCGAAACGCTACACGACCGTCAATGTGGTGCGGACCATGGTGGACGTGCTGGGGCTCGATCCTCTCGGTCTCAATGACGCCATGGCAGAGCCGATGAGCGACGTCTTCGACGTGTCCCAGGCGAACTGGAGCTACCGGCCGCTGGTTCCGCCCGTCCTGCGCTCCACCACCCTGCCGCTGCCCCCCGCTGCCAGCGCCTGTGTCGCCCGGCCGAAGCATTCGGCGGCCTACTGGGCCGCGGCCATGGCCGGTCAGGACTTCTCGTCGGAGGACAAGCTGGATACGGCGCGCTTCAACCGCGCCCTGTGGAAGGGTCTGAAGGGCAAGGGGGCTGCGCAGTATGACGGCGGTCCGGGCTGCGAATAGTCCGCAGGCGACGGCCCTGCGGGGCCGTCAGTCCGACAGGGTTTCCTGAAAGCGGACGGGACGCCCTTGTCCGGGAAGCAGGATCTCGTCTTCCCGCATGACCAGTCGGCCGCGGATGACCGTCATCACCGGCCAGCCGGTGACGGTCATGCCGTCGAACGGCGTCCAGCCGCATCGGCTGGCCATGTCCTCATGGCGCAGGGTCCGCCGGGCCTTGAGATCGACGATGGTGAGGTCTGCGTCATAGCCCTCCGCCATCCGACCCTTTCCGGCGATGCCGAACACCCGCTGCACGCCGTGGCTCGTCAGGTCCACCAGCCGCTCGAGGGACAGCCGCCCGTGGGCCACATGGTCCAGCATCACCGGGAGCAGGGTCTGCACGCCGGGCATGCCGGAGGGTGACGCCGGGTAGGGGCGGGCCTTCTCCTCCCGCGTATGCGGTGCATGGTCCGAGCCCAGCACGTCCGCCACCCCGTGGGTGATGCCGCGCCAAAGGCCCGCCTGGTGGTGGGCGTTGCGGATCGGCGGGTTCATCTGGGCAAAGCCCTTCAGGCGCTCATAGGCCTCCGGTGCGGTCAGGGTCACGTGCTGCGGCGTCACCTCGACGGAGGCCACGTCCTTGTTGTGGCTGAGGAACTCGATCTCTTCTGCGGTGGTCACGTGCAGCACGTGGATCCGCTTGCCCGCCTGCCGGGCCAGCCGCACCAGACGCTCCGTGCTCTGCATGGCGCTGATGGCGTCACGGACCTCCTCGTGGCTGGTCCAGTCGCCGGTCCGGGCCAGGGGGCGACGCTCCACCAGCCGGTATTCGTCCTCGGAGTGGAACGCGGCGCGACGGCGGATGCTGGCCAGGACCCGGGCCACGCCCTCGTCATCAGCCACCAGCAGGGAGCCGGTGGAGGCCCCCATGAAGACCTTGACGCCACAGCATCCGGGCAGGCGCTCCAGCTCGCCCAGGAAATCCGCGTTCTCGTGGGTGCCCCCCACATAGAAGGCGTGATCGCACGCCATGCGCCGCGCCCGGACCAGCTTGTCAGCCAGGGCGGCTTCGCTGGTCGTGACGGGTTCGGTATTGGGCATTTCGAACACGGCGGTGACGCCGCCCAGGACCGCTGCCCGCGATCCGCTCTCCAGGTCTTCCTTCCATTCGAGGCCCGGCTCGCGGAAGTGGACCTGGCTGTCGATGACCCCGGGCAGGACCGTCAGGCCGGTGGCGTCGATCACCTGTCCGGCGTCGGCCGTTCCAAGGTCGCCAACCCGGACGATGCGGCCTTCGCGGATCCCCACATCTGCGATACCGCGACCGGCATGATTCACCACGTCGCCCCCACGGACGATCAGATCGAAGCTTTCAGGCATGGGCGTATTCGAACTCAGGTTTGCGGTGTGGAAGCGTCCGGGTCCGGGCCGGGGACGAGTTCATCCGCCACGGCAGCGGCAGCGGCGGCCTGGGATCGCCGGGACACGGTGGTACGGCGGCGCGAGGGTGGCGCAGGCGGGGCGGCGGCGGGTCCAGCGGCGACCGGCGGTGTCATCCGGATGATGTCCGCCCCGCCGGCCGGCGGCTCGGCCCCCGCGAAGGGTGTCTCCAGACAGTGCTCGGCGCGCCAGTCGGCGTCGGAGCTTGCGTAAAGCTCCCGGGCCGCGCGAACCACCCAGTTCACCGGCAGGTCCAGCATGTGGCAGACCGCCTGGTTCAGCTGCGGATCGGCTTCCTTCAGGCTCTCGAAATCCCGCGGTCCGCGCAGGGCCTGGGCATGGCGTCCCCAAGGGCCGTAGAGCCGGTCGTCGGAGGGACCGAACAGGCCAAGCGTCGGGGCCCCTGCGGCGGCGGCCATGTGCATCAGGCCGGAGTCGTTGCCGATGAACAGCCGGACCCGCTTCAGGCAGGCATAGATGGTCAGCAGGTCCGTGCGGCCTACAAGGTCGATCAGGCGGTCCCGGGCGATCACCCGGGAGACGGCCTCGGTGGCCCAGCGATCGTCCGGACCGCCGATCACCATCAGGCGGCCGTTGGCCATCGGACCGTCCGGCCCCAGCAGTTCCGCCGCAGCCACGGCAAACCGCTCTGCCGGCCAGGTCTTGCCGACCCAGTTGGCGGCGGGGGCGATCGCCAGGATCGGCCCGCCGGTGCCGATCAGGGCATCGGCGGCGGCTTCGGTCTCCAGCGATGTGAACAGCAGCGGCCCCGGGGGGCTGTCCTCCACCTTCAGGATACGGGCGGCCTCGATCACCTTGTGGGTGGGGGCCGGCTGGCTGTGGCTCGACTTCTTGATGGCGCGCCGCTGGGACTGCAGGAACCGGCTGACGGGCGAGTTTCGCATGTCGACGATCAGGCCCCAGCGCCGCCGCCGGACCCGGTTCCAGAGGCGCAGCCAGTGCAGGCCGTGCTTCTCCTTGGGCAGGGGGATCAGGGCATCGAGGCCCGGGGTTTCGCGAAACAACGGTGCAGCCAGCGGACCGGCTACGATCGTGAAGCGGGCGTTCGGAATTTCCTCAATCAGGCGGCGCAGAAGCCCGGACGCAAGAACGGCGTCGCCAATCCGCGTCGATGTGATGAACAGAATCGGAAATCTGGAAGCCGACATTGGGGGGTTATAGCGCGTTTCTGGAAAAGTGCGGTCGTTCACATACGCCCGATGATGCAAAAGGTAAATTATGCTGGCGAAAGAGCGGTTTGATCGCCACATCTCAGCAGATGACCGTGATGATCGCCTCCCTCCCTGACCGCGCGCTCCTGTCCGTGACCGGACGGGATGCGGTCTCCTGGCTGGACGGCCTGATCACCCAGACGGTGGAGGGCATGACGCCGGGAGATCTGCGACACGGGGCGCTGTTGTCCCCTCAGGGTCGGCTGCTGGCGGATTTCGTGATCCAGAGGACCGATGACGGTCTGTGCCTCGATGTCGATGCGGCGACAGCCCCCGACCTGGTGTCGCGCCTGATGCTGTATCGCCTTCGGGCCGATGTACGGGTCGAGGGCGTGCCAGGAACCGTCCATGCCCTGTGGGGTGAGGATGCTGCGCCTGCGGGCCCCGCCGATCCCCGATGGGCGGGACTGGGTCGACGCCGTGTGGGTGATGCCCCGTTGGAGGCTGTGAATGCCTCGCTGGGCGACTACGTCCGCCATCGTCGAAGGTGCGGCATCGCCGAGGTTGCCGCTGACGGACTGGCGGACCGCGCCTATGTGACGGAGGCCAATCTCGATCTGCTGAACGGCGTCGACTTCCACAAGGGCTGCTTCATCGGGCAGGAGACCACGTCGCGGATGAAGCGGCGTAACGGGATCCGCAGCCGCATCCTGCCGGTCGCACCGGTCGACGGTGGTGACCTGGCACCCGGCACCGAACTGCTGAATGGCGACTTGCGGGCCGGTGAGGTGATGGCCGGGTCCGAGGGCGCTGCCCTCGCTCTGTTGCGCCTCGACCGCCTGGGCAATCTTGCGACGGAGGGCGGTCGGGTCGTCCAGCTTTCGCGGCCCGACTGGATGCCACCGGCGGCACTCGGGCTGGAAGATGCGGACTGAGGATCGGAGAAGCGGAGGATCGACATGCGACGGATCGGACATCTGGATGGCAGCGGCCTCCGGGGCATTGCCCTCGCCATCATCCTCGGCGCGGTGTCGTTGAGCGCCGGTCCGTCCCGGGCCGCGGGGGCGCTGGATGTGCAGGTCAGCCTTGCCCCGGCCATGGAGGCCAAGTCCTCGGAGATCGGTCGCCGGGACCTGCAGGACCTGAAGAGCGAACTCGCCGCCGTCATCAACCTGGCCTTGCAGAGGTCCAATGGCGGCAAGCTCCAGGCCGTCCGGGTCGAGGTGGTGCTGGAGGATGCCCGCCCCAACCGTCCGACCATGGCGCGGCTGGGGCGGGAGCCGTCCCTGTCCATCCGATCCCTGTCCCTCGGAGGTGCCCGGGTCACCGGGCGGGTGACCAGCGCCGACGGAAGCACCCACGCCTTTGATCTCGAGCGCTATTCGACGGATCTGCGGGACGACATGGGCGCCACCACCTGGATGGATGCGGAACGGGCCTTCGACGAAGTGGCCGACGACCTGGTGCACGGACGACTGCGCAACCGGTGAGCCTTCAGGGGCGAAGGGTCCGGTCCAGGAACCGGCTGACACGCTCGAACATCGCCTGCCAGTCCTGTTCGAGTTGCAGGGCGTGCCCCTCCCGCGGAAAGCTGAGCAGGTCCACGTCCCGGTGGCGGCGCTGCAGGGCCGCATGCATTTCGAGGGCCTGCGCATAGGGCACGGTGTTGTCGCGCTCCCCGTGCACGATCAGCACCGGCGACCGCCACTGGTCGATCCAGCCCGCCGCCGAGCTGGACCGGGCCAGGGTCTGGCCCGCCGGATCGAGGCTCGGTCCGAAGCTGGTCTCCGACAGGTCATAGACCCCAGATATCACCACCCCGGCCCGGAACAGGTCGGAATGCCGCGCCAGCGCGAGTGCCGTCAGCCAGCCTCCCCAGCTGTCGCCCCAAAGGCCGATCCTTGATCCGTCGACCTCCGACCGCGCCGCCAACCAGGCGCGTCCCGCCAGGAGGTCGAGCCGCTCGCCGGCCCCATTGCGCGCCACACCGCGAATCCGTCGGAAGTCCCGGCCCTGACCGGTGCCGGAGCGGTAGTTGAGCTGCATGACCACATAGCCCCGCGCGGCCAGGGCGCGGTTCATCCAGCCGAAGCGGCTGTAGAAAGCCGAGGGAGCCGCCGCGGCGAAGGTCTGGCGCTGGGGGCCACCATGCAGGAACAGGATCGCCGGATGCGGCCCCGGACCGGTCGGGTGGAACACCTGGGCGTTGGTGACCACGCCATCGGTGGCGGTCAGTTGAACGCTCTCTTCCAAGACATCGGGGAAGGGGTCCTTCGGCGACGGTTCCGGTGCCACGACCTGTCCGCCGGACAGGATGCGGACAGTCTGGAGTTGAGACGCGGCGGCCCGCCAGATCAGCTTGCGGCCATGGTCGAAGGCCGCGGGCTGGATCGCCACGCCGTCATCCGCAGTGAGGGCGACGGCCGCACCGGTCCGGCTGTCGATCCGCGCAAGGCGTCTGCGATCCACACCTGCGCAGGCGTCGGAGACAACGAGGCTCGCCTCGCTCTCCACCTCGGCGTAGTCGACCTCGCAGCGTCCGGGCGTCAGATCGGTGACCGTCGCCGCGCGTCCGTCCGATCCGGTGTCGAGGCTGTAGACGTGCTGCCAGCCCTCATGCTCCGACAAGAGGGCCAGTCGCCGGGAGTCCAGCCAGGCCAGTGGGGCGGTGATGCGCGACCGCCATTGGCGGGCAAATCCGTCGGCACCCGGTGATGTCCAGACCCGCCGGGGTGTGAGGGAATCGACGGTTGTGAGCATGACAGCGAAGGGGGCGGGCGGGTCCTCGTCGAACTGGTTCGCCACGGCGTCGGTGCTGGGATCGATGCGCAGGAAGGCCAGCCGGGTTCCATCCGGTGACCAGGACGGGGCCACGTCCAGCTGGTTCAGATGGTCGATCCAGCGAAGTCCGTCCGCCGGCGACCATATCCCGATCCGCCGGGCCCGGCCGCTCGGGGCCTCGAAGGTCAGGGCGCGACCCTCCGGCGACCAGACGGGGGCGACGATCCCGCCGGACGCCACCTCGACGGTGCCAGACCGCATGGCCTCGCACTCCGCCAGCAGGGGGGCGGTCATCAGCCGCCCACCCGTCATCCATGCCACCCGGGTCCCGTCCGGCGACAGGGTCGGTCGGCCGCCGTCCGCCAGTCGGCAGGGCTGTCCGTCGGGAGGCAGGAGCCAGACGCCCCGGGCCGACAGCTGGCCGCGGCCCGCGGCATCCCCCACGCCACCCCGGTCCCAGGCCAGCCATCGTCCGTCGGCGGAGATGGACAGGGCCTCGATGGGCAGTCCGTCGTTCGGCTGGGACGCCATCACCGGCTCCGGCCGGTAGTCCGGGCCACGGCCGATGAACAGTTCCGTGGCTGCCCCGTGCTGGTTGATCCAGCCGACGCGGTCCGCGTCGCGCGCCCCGACGGTCTCGGTGGTGAACCGCCAGCCCTCGAAGAGGCCCTCCGCTGTCGCAGCCGCCGGTGGCACGAGCGTGAAAAGGGCGAAAAGCCGGAGGGCGAGCTTGGCTGTCGGCATGCGCTCAGACTAGCATGGGGCTGCATCCTGCGCCGAGAGGGATTCCTGGCCGCGGGGTGACACGTCTGGACTGTCCGTCGAAGGTCACCCCCTGAAGGTCCCCATGGAACCCCCCGTTCGCTGCAGCTGGCCCGGTCACGATCCCCTCTACTGCGACTATCACGATGCCGAGTGGGGCGTGCCTGAGTGGGACGACCGGGCCCTGTGGGAGAAGCTGATCCTCGACGGCTTCCAGGCGGGGTTGTCCTGGATCACGATCCTCAGGAAGCGCGACGCCTTTCGACAGGCCTTCGACGGGTTCGATCCCGAGAGGGTGGCCCGGTATGGCGAGGCGGATGTCGCGCGGCTGCTGGGGGACGCCGGCATCGTGCGGAGCCGCGCCAAGATCGAGGCCGCCATCGGCAGCGCGCAGGCCTATCTGGACATGCGGGAGCGCGGCGAGGCCTTCGCCCCGTTCCTGTGGGACTTCGTCGATGGGCGACCCGTCCAGAACGGCTGGGCCTCGGTCCGCGAGGCTCCAACCCAGACCGCCACATCGGAAGCCATGTCCAAGGCCCTGAAAAGTCGCGGATTCCGGTTCTGCGGTCCGGTGATCGTCTATGCGTTCATGCAGGCCACCGGCCTCGTCAACGACCATGTGACCTCCTGCTTCCGCTGGTCGGAGGTTTCGGCGCTGACCGAACGAAGGGTGGGGTCGTGACCCGCGCCCTGCTGCGCAAGTTGCCAACTCCAGGATTGGATGGCCGATGGGAAGCGAGCTACCCCGGGCCGGTCTGCGGCGTGGACGAGGCGGGTCGCGGACCCTGGGCCGGACCGGTGACGGCGGCGGCCGTCATCCTGGATCCCCAGCGCATTCCGGCGGGTCTGAATGACTCCAAGAAGCTCACTGCGGCTGCGCGGGGCACACTGGAGCAGGAGATCCGCGCCACCGCCCTGGCGTTCGGTATCGCCTCCGCCTCCGTTGCGGAGATCGCAGAGTGGAACATTCTGCAGGCGACCGGGCTGGCCATGCGCCGCGCCGTCGACCAGCTCGCCCTCCGGCCGGCCACGGCCCTGATCGATGGCAACCGCGTGTTCGACCTCGGTTGTCCTGGAGTCGCCATCGTCGGAGGCGACGGCTGCTGCGCGGCAATCGCTGCCGCCTCCATCCTGGCCAAGACCGCCCGGGACCGGCACATGGCCGTGCTGGACGAGCAGTGGCCCGGCTATGGATTTGCCGACCACAAGGGCTATGGGGTCCCGGTCCATGCCGATGCCCTCGACCGCCTCGGTCCCTGTCCGGAACACCGGATGAGCTACAGGGCGCTGCAGGCCCGGCTGGCCCGGCGGGTGGGCGGATGAGTGACCAGGTCCGTCGGCCCGTCACGTCGGAGGTCGTCCTCGCCTGGCCTGCGCGGCTGCGGGGTCTGGTCCGCGGCTCCAGCGTCGCCCTGGCGGTCATGGGCGCGCTGGTGGGGGCCATGGCCGGGGTCCTCGTCACCCTGATTGCCGCCACGGCCCAGTTTCTTCACGCTTTCAGCTTCGGCATTCCCATCGACGTCCGCCTGTCCGCGGTGGACCGGATCGCCCCATGGCGAGCGATTGCGGCGCCTGTGTTCGGCGGTGTCCTGCTGGGGCTGATCGAGATCTGGCGGCGACGGTCAGGCGCGCGACCCACCGCCGACCCGGTGGAGGCCAACGCCCTTCGCGGGGGGCGCATGTCCCTGCGGGACAGTCTGCTGGTGACCCTGCAGACGTTGATCTCCAACGGGTTCGGTGCCTCGGTGGGGCTGGAGGCCGGCTACACCCAGATCGGATCCGGTCTCGCCTCGCGGCTGGGCCTCTGGCTCAATCTGCGCCGCAGCGACCTGCGGATCATGGTCGGTTGCGGGGCAGCCGGCGCGATCGCAGCGGCCTTCGGAGCCCCCCTGACCGGGGCCTTCTACGCCTTCGAGCTGATCATCGGGGTCTATTCCCTGGCCAATGTCGCCGCCGTCATGGCCGGGTCCCTGGCCGGATTCCTGACCGCCCAGGCCCTGATCGGCGCCCCGTATTCCATCCACGCCCCCACGGTCGGGAATGTGCAGCCGCTGCACTATGTGGTGCTCATGATCCTCGGGATCGGGGCCTGTGCCCTCGGGATCGGGGCCATGCGGGCCGTGGCCCTGGTCGAACGGGCCTTCGAGCACAGCCGGATTCCCGCCTGGGCCAGACCGGCCATCGGCGGCCTCGGGATCGGCCTCCTCGCCCTCGTCACGCCCCAGGTGCTGGCCGCAGGGCACGGGGCCATGAAGCTGGACATGTCCCTCGACCTGACGGCCCGGCGGCTGATGTTCCTGATCGTGCTCAAACTCGCCGCCGCGCTGATTTCCCTGGGTGCGGGCTTCCGGGGCGGGCTGTTCTTCGCCTCCCTGTTCGTCGGGGCCCTGCTCGGCAAGCTGTACGGCCTGTTCGCGGTCCAGCTCCTGCCGAACCTCGGAATCGATCCGACGGCCTGTACCCTGACCGGCATGGGCGTGTTCGCCGTCGCGGTGGTGGGCGGCCCGCTGACCATGTCGTTCCTCGTCCTGGAGACCACCGGGGACTACAGCCTGACCGGAGCCGTGCTCGCCGCCTGCGTCGCCACCAGCCTCGCGGTGCGGGAGACCTTCGGCTACTCGTTCTCCACCTGGCGACTGCACCTGCGAGGGGAGAGCATCCGGTCCGCCGCGGACGTGGGCTGGATGCGCAGCCTGACCGTCGGGCGGCTGATGCGGCGGGATCCGGCGACCCTGAGCGCCGACGCCACCGTGGCCGAGTTCCGCCAGGCCTATCCCCTGGGCTCCCGGCACATGGTGATCCTCAATCAGGCTGATGGGACCTATGTCGGTCTTGTGCCGACGGCGGAGGCCCATGCGCCGGAGCTGGATGCCGATGCCACCACCCGGCTTGTGCGGACGCTCGCCCGTTGGCGGAGCGCCGTGCTGACCCCGGTCATGGACGTGAAGGCGGCCATGGCCCTGTTCGACCGTGCCGAGGCCGAGACCCTCTGCGTGGTCGAGGACGCCAAGACCCGTCACGTGGTGGGCATGCTCACCGAGACCTATGCCAGCCGCCGGTATGCGGAGGAGCTGGACAAGGCCAACCGCAGCCTGACCGGCGAGGACGGCTAGGGCGATCCCTGCCCGGTCGGTGACAGCCAGGCCAGTACCCCTTCGGCCGCGGCGACCCCCGTTGCCAGGGTCGCCTGCAGCAGATAGCCGCCGGTGGGGGCCTCCCAGTCCAGCATCTCGCCTGCGCAGAAGACTCCGGGCCGGGCCGTGAGCATCAGGTGCGCGTCCACCTCCGACCACCGAACGCCGCCTGCGGACGAGATCGCGCGATCCAGCGACTGCCGTCCCGTCACCGTCAGGGCCACGCCTTTCAGCGCGGTGGCCAGGGCCGCAGGGGTGGCGGGCAGGGTGCTGAGGTGCTCCCGCAGCAGGGGCACGGTCAGGGGCGGCAGGCTGACCGCCTTGCGCAGCCGGTTGGAGAGGGACTGGTGGGCCGGGGTCTCGAGGATGCGGGCGGCGAGGGCGTCGGCCTTCATGTCCGGGCGCAGGTCGATCCACAGACGGGGTGTGGCATCCCGGGCCAGGGCCGTTCGCAGGGCCGGTCCCAGGGCGTAAATGGCTCCACCCTCCAGCCCGTAGCGGGTGATGACGGCCTCGCCCCGGACCCGCTGGTTGCCCACGGTGAAGGCGCACCCCTTGAGGGGTTGTCCGGCAAACCGGCTGATGAAGGTTTCCGTCCAGGGGATGTCGACGCCGACATTGGCCGCGGTGAACGGCTCGATCGCAATACCGTCTTCAGCCAGCACTGCGGCGACGGATCCGTCGGAGCCCAGCCGGGCCCAGCTGGCACCCCCGCCCGCGAGGACCACGGCGTCGGCCGCTTCAAGGGAGATCGACCCGTCCGCCGCACGGAACCGCAGGGCCCCGTTGGCATCCCAGCCGAGGAAGGTCGACCGGGTCCGGAAGGTCACGCTGCGTGCGGCCAGTTGTCCCAGCCAGGCCCGGAGGAGGGGTGACGCCTTCATGGCCACGGGAAAGATCCGATCCGACGGACCGGTGAAGGTGGGCTGGCCCAGGTCCTGCGACCACTGGACCAGGGCGTCCCGGTCGAAGCCGTCGAGGGTCGGGCGCAGCCGGTCCGCGGCGGCCCCGTATCGAAGTGTGAAGCGGTCCCAGGGTTCGGCATGGGTCAGGTTCAGCCCCCCGCGACCGGCCATCAGCAGCTTTCGCCCCATGGACGGCATCCTGTCGTGCACGGTCACGGTGCATCCGGCCCGGCTGAGCCGGTCGGCGGCCATCAGGCCCGCCGGTCCGCCACCGACGATCGCGATATGGGTCATGCCTCGACGACCTTTGCCAGTGCCAGAAAGCCGTCGACGGGGATGGTCTCGGCGCGGGCATCGGCATCGACCCCCGCCGCCTCGCAAAGGGCCGCGCCGCCCAGGGCCTTGAGGCTGGAGCGCAGCATCTTGCGGCGCTGGCCGAAGGCGTGGGCCGTGACGGTCTCCAGCGCCGCAAGCCGCGCTGCCGAGGGACGGTCATCGGTCCGCAGCACCAGTTCGGCCACGGCGGAGTCCACCTTCGGCGGCGGCGTGAAGGCCCGCGCCGGGAGGGTCATGGCGATCCGCGTCCGGGCCACGGCCTGGGAAATCACCGACAGGCGCCCATAGGCGTCCGAGCCGACGGGGGCGGCGATGCGCAGGGCGACCTCCTTCTGGAACATCAGGTGCATGGCCTCCGGGCGCAGCGGCCCGGTCAGCCACTTGATGAGAAGGGGCGTGCCCACATTGTAGGGCAGGTTGGAAATCACCCGGGGGACCCGACCCGGCGCATGTGCCGCGATCAGCGCAGCCTCATCCACGGTCAGGGCATCGGCCTCGATCAGGGTGAGACGCCCGGGGGCCGCCGCCGCCAGTTCCTGCAGCAGCGGCAGGAAACGGGGATCCTTCTCCACGGCGATCACGTGGGCGGCATCGCTTTCCAGCAGGGCCCGGGTCAGGCCGCCGGGGCCGGGTCCGACCTCGATCACGACGGCGTCGGCCAGCGGTGCCGCCAGGCGGGCGATCTTTCGGGTGACGTTCAGGTCCAGCAGGAAGTGCTGGCCGAAGCTCTTGCGCGCCAGCAGCCCCTCGGCGGCCAGCACATCGCGCAGGGGCGGCAGGTCTGCGAGGCCCGTCATGTCGCCGGCCGTCCGCGACGGTCGGCGGTTCGGTCCGCCAGGGCGAGGGCGGCGATCAGGCTGTCGGCCCGCGCGACACCCCGACCGGCGATGTCGTAGCCGACGCCGTGGTCAGGGGAGGTGCGGATGATCGGCAGCCCCAGGGTGACGTTCACGCCGCCCCAGAAGTCCAGGGTCTTGATCGGGATCAGGGCCTGGTCGTGGTACTGGCAGATGACCGCGTCGAACTGCGTCCGCGCCTCGGCATGGAACAGGCTGTCGGCCGGGCGCGCGTCGGAGCACGCGATTCCGGACTGGCGCAGGCGCGCGGCAGCGGGATTGATCAGTTCGATCTCCTCCCGGCCGATGGACCCGCTTTCGCCGGCATGGGGATTGAGACCGGCCATGGCGAGCCGGGGCCGGTCGATGCCGAAGTCCCGCCGCAGGGCCTGCGCGGTGACCTCGCCCACCTCCACGATCCGGTCGATGGACAGGGCCCCGGGAACGGCGGACAGGGGGGTATGGATCGTGACGAGGGCGACACGGAGATCGGTCGACGTGAGCATCATCACCGGACCCCGACGCCCGGCGACCGGCAGGTCCGCCGTCAGATCGGCCAGGTACTCCGTGTGCCCGGGAAAGCGGAAGCCGGCTTCGTAGAGAGGGGCCTTGGCGATCGGCGCGGTGACCAGCCCGCGGGCGGCCCCGGAGCGGCACAGGTCAACGGCCGTCTGGATCCAGTGCAGGACCGCCGCAGCATGGGCCGGGTCCGACTGCCCGGGGGTGACCGGGGCACCCACCGGGCTGTGCAGGACCGGAAGGGCATCGGCAAAGACGCCGGCGGCCTCGGACAGGTCCGCGATCCGGGCGACGGGATGGCCGAGGGCCGCCAGAAGATCGGCATCACCCAGCACGGCGAAGACGGGGCCACCCTGCCTCAGGGTCGTCCAGGCGGCTGTCACGATCTCCGGGCCGATTCCGGCCGGATCGCCGAGGCTCAGCGCCAGCGGCGGACGACCGGTCATCGCGCCTCGATCGTGGCCGAGTTGTGCAGGTCGCGCAGGAAGCGCTTGGAGAGCATGCTGAGTTCCTCGCCGTACAGGCGGTTCTCGATTTCCGATTTGCTTGGCTCGTGGGCACCGCCCTGACGCTTGCTGCACACGGCCACCAGATGCAGGCCCTGGCTGGTGTGGATCACCGGCGTCAGTTGACCGGGCTTCAGGGGCATCACCGCCTTGCTGAACGCCGGCGCCAGGTCCTTGATATCGACCTCTCCGGTTTCCCCGGCCTTGAGCCCACCGACCTTGGCGGCCTGGGCCTCGAGGTCTTCGCAGCCCTTCAGCTTCGTGGACAGGGCGTCCAGCCGGGCGGTGGCGGCCTCGACCTGATCGGTGGGCGCCCCGGGGGCGAGGGGGAACAGGGCCTGCTTGAGATTGACCATGGTGGACGAGGAGCCCGCCCGCCGGTCCCGGAGGAGCAGGATATAGACCCCTTCCGGCGTCTCGATCGGCTGCGACAGCTGGCCGGGGGCCAGTCCCTCCAGAGCCGACTGCAGCGGGGGCGCAATGTCCCCGGTCACGAGCCAGCCTTCGTCGCCACCCTGCGGTGCGGAGGACGCGGAGGAGAACTGACGGGCCACCGCCGGGAAGGGCGCACCCTGCTGCAGCTGCTCCAGCAATTGCTTGGCCCCGTTCAGGGCCACGTCGGCACCACCGACCCGTTGGGCGTCAAGAAAGATCTCGCTGACCAGGAACTGGGGCTTGGCCGCGGCGGCATTGATCCGCGCCAGGCTGGCCTTGATCTGTTCGTCCCCGATCCGGATGGAACTGCCGAAGCGACCGCCCATGTACCGGCGCCACGCCACCTGGGCGCGGGTCTGGTCGCGCAGGGTGTTGATGCTCACCCCCGCCGTGGCCAGTTGCTGCGCCAGTTGCTCAAGGCGAAGGTTGTTGCCGCGGGCGAGGTCGGTCAACTCGTCGTCGATCTCCTTGTCCGTCGGCTCGATCTTCATCTTCTGCTTGGTCTGGACCCGGCGGATCTCCTGCAGTTGCAGCCGGTCGTCGATCATCCCGCGCAGGGCTTCCCGCTGAAGCTGGGGGGCATTCTGCTCCGTCGGCTGGACGCCGGAGGTCACGATCAGAAGCAGCATCCGCTGCTGCAGGTCATAGGTCGAGATGACCTCGTCGTTCACCGTGGCGGCCACATGGGCGGCGAAGGCGAGGGGATTGCGGGTCTGGGGTGCCCTGGCGGCTGGTGCCGGAACGGGCGTCGTCAGCGGTCGGGTCGGGGGCGCGGGCTGGGCCATCGCCTGAACGCTCAGCACCGCTGCAAGGATCGTCGCGAGACCTGGTGCGACGACGGCAAAACGCGGGCAATCCATGTGTCTCATCCTGTAGCGACCGAGGACGCCTCTAGCGGTTATCATTGCGACGCGTCCCGATGGCAGGTGTATCACCGAATGTGACGATACTTAGGCGAATGCCGATCCCGTCCGAAGCCCCGACCTTCGCGCCGAGACCCCGGTAGACCTCGTTGTGGTGATAGAGCCAGTCCACGCGAATGCAATCGTCTTGATAGAAGACGCCGATCTCGGCGCGGGGAAAGACCCGCGTCCGCATGTCCCGCGTGGCGTTCACCTCAATCCCGATGTTGCGGGTCAGCGAAACCGTTCCCGCGGCCGACATGTCCTCCACCCGGCCGATGAGGGACCGATAGACCAGGTTCGGCGCCACGCCGGATGCTACATAGGTGAGACCTGAGGTGTTGTAGTCATAGCGGAACGACCCGGAGACCGAACCGAAGCTGGCATTCACCCCGACCTCGTTGCGCTGGACCGACAGGGTGTTGCGATCGAGGCGGGCCCGGTTGAAGAGCAAAAGGTTCGGCATGGGCTGGACGGAGACATAGGTGATCCAGTCGGACGCCGTGTTCCGGAGGCCAGAGGTCGGCGAGAACAGGGGCTGGACGTCCGTGTGATAGGCCCGGCCGACAAGGATCGTGGCCCTGCGGCCGCCGTCGAGATTGACCGTCGCGCGCCCGGCAAGGTTCAGGCGTCCGCCCCCTTCATAGAGGTCGAAGCCGGGGAAGCGGTTGACGGAAAACAGGTTGCTCTCGTCGAATTCGAAGGCCGTGGAGTCCTCGTTGGGGATGTTCGGGTCCAGCTTGGCCTTGGGCGAGACCGCGATCTGGGCCAGGGGCTCGAGGATGATGGAGCCGGTCTGGCCGATCGGCCGGATCAGCGGATAGCTGAAGTCGGCGCCCGCAGTCAGGAGGCTCCGGTCGCTGTTGGCCTTTGCGGCCCCCAGGTCCGTCTGGGACCCGTCCGTGGCCACCCGGATCAGGCGGGCATTGTCGATGGCATAGGTGTCGATGCGTCCTTCGACGAAGGGATCCATGCGAAGGCCCACCGGCAGGATGAAGGTGCGCCGCCAGTTGGCGTTCAAGCTGGCGCGGGTGCTGCTGCTGTAGCTGAGGCCTGTGAGGGATGTGGTGGAGGCCAGGGCGGAACCTGCGGCGACCGGCCCGCTCTGCTGCACGCCGGTCGGGTCGACGACCGCGACCACGGGATTGAGGCTGGCCAGGCCCGCGACAGCCGTGTTGAGCTCGGAACGCTGGAGCGATACGGCGCTGCCGGTCAGTTCCAGCCGTCCACCCAGCAGCCACCGGTCGAACCGTCCTTCGATCAGGGGCGCCACGGTGGGAAATGTGGTCTGGTTCTCGAAGGCCGGGGTGTAGTAGGGCGCGCCGTTGACGGTCAGCGCCTTGCCGTTCACCGTCACCGTGGTCGACCCGACCGCCCGCAGGCTCTGGAAGCTCGCCGCCGTCACCGAGAGGAACGAGTGATCGTCCTCGCGCTGGGTGTAGATCTGGGACAACAGGCGCGCCGTATCAGCGCCGTAGGGTCCGCGGTCCGTATAGACCTCGCGGATGTTGTAGCGGTTGAACAGGGTGGGATCGCTGACCCGCTCGACGCCGAAGCCCCACTTCCAGGTCTTGCTGATGTCGAATTCACCGGTTCCGAGGATGTAGCTCCGGGAGCTGGCGTCCCCGTACTTGATGTTGTTGTCGAACTTGCGCTCGTAGGAATAGCCGGCGCGGATGTCGACGGATCCGGAATAGAACCGCTGGCGATAGTGCAGGTTCAGGAACGGGTTCACCGTCGTGTTGATCTGAGGCGAGATGGTCAGGTCGGACGACGGGGACAACACCCACAGGAACGGCTGCTCATAGGAGACGCCCCGCTTGTTGTTGATGCTGATCCGGGGCGTCAGAAGGCCGGAGCGCCGCTCCGCCGCCGGATCCGGATGCCAGAAGATCGGTGCATAGAAGACCGGAACCCCCAGCACGCGGATGATCGCATTCCGGTAGTAGACCACCTGTCGCTGATGATCCTGGAGGATGCGGGAGGCCTGGATCGAGAAGGTCGGGGTCTTGTTGCTGCCGTCGGCCCGGCAGGTCTTGCAGGGGGTGAGCACACCCTGGTTCAGTTCGAGTACGTTCTCGTTCCGGCGAATGGCGGCACCGGCGGCGATGGTGACGTTGTTCTCCAGTCTCGCGGAAAAGGCGAGGGCGACGCCGGTGTTCATCTCGTCGTCCAGATCCATTTCCTGGGCGAACTGCTGGGTCTGGTCCGGGTTGATGATGACCACATCGCCGCTGGCATGGCTGGCGCCGGTATTGGCGTCGTAGACGATCTTCCGCGCGCGGATGATCCGGCCCTGATAGCGGGCTTCGGCATGCCCGACGGCTGTGATGACCTTGTTGTCCTGGTCGTCGATCAGCTGGTCGGCTTCGAGATAGACGTCCTTCGGCCCGAGCCCGTTGTCGGGCAGGGGGGGCGATGCCGGGCGCGCCGCGTGGGTGGACGCCTTACCGGGCTTGGCCGCCACCGCCGCGCCCCCGGGGCCTGCGCTGATGGCGAACATGCTGACCAGCACAAACAATGATCGCCGGGTCCTGGCCGCCAAGTCCGAATGTCCTTCCGTCACGATGCCATCGGGCAGACCGCGCCGCGCGGTCCGACCGTGATGAGCGCGGGGCACCGCGTCAACCATCTTCGGTGTAGCAGAGCAGGGTAAATCCGGACAACAGGGCCAGCAGAGGTGGTGTGATGGCGGCAAAGAACGCCGGGATGACATCGGCACGACCCAGGGAATTACATAGCTGGTTCAAGAAGAAGATGGTGAATCCCAACCCCGCGCCCGACGCGGCGAGGCGGGCAAGCCCGCCGAGCCGGACCAGTCGGAGGGAGAAGGCGGCCGCGAGGACCGCCATGCCGGCAAACATGAACGGCGTGGCCAGCAGCTGGTCGAACTGCAGCCGATAGGCCGTCGCGGAGAAGCCGGCCCGCTCGGTCCGGGAAATCACTTCCGGCAGGGACCAGAACGGCACGGCCGCCGGTGCGGCGAAGCGCTCCAGAGCCGTGCGCTCATCGAGGGTGGAGGGCAGGGAGTAGGAGCCGTATTGCTCCGACTGGGCGCCGGGCTCTGCGGACCGGGCCCCGGACAGCAGCCACTGTCCGGCCTTCAGTACGGCCTCGCGGGCCTCCACCCGTTGGCGGAAATCCAGATGTCCGTCCGGACGCACGGCATAGCGGAACAGCGACACGTCCAGCAGCCGGATACCGATACCCGGTGCCCGGGCCCGGGCCCGGATGATCACCTGGGATCGCCCGTCACCCTGGCGCAGCCAGATGGGCCGGTGCAGGTCGCCGAGGTAGTTTTCCATGAGGGCGGCCTCCCGCCTCTGGAATTCCGCGTTCAGGGCCGAGGCGATGGGATTGAGCGCCAGCACGGTGGCGATGCCGAGGCTCAGGGCGGCCAGGGCGGCCGGAAAGGTGAACCGCCAGGCAGAGACACCGGCCGCCCGCATGGCGATGAGTTCGGATCGGCGGTTCAGGTTGCCATAGGCCCCCATGACCCCGAACAGGACGGCAAACGGTACCAGCAACAGGATGATGGAGGGGCTCTGCAGCAATGTCATCACGAAGATGTCCGCCGTGGTGACCTCCTTGGCGCGGCCGCCCACGGTCCGGGAGATCTCGACGAAGTTCACCAGCATGATCAGGGCGCTGATCACGCCCAAGGCACCGGCCATCCCGCCCAGGGCGTGGGTCAGGACATAGCGCTCGAGCCGCGTCAGTCGCGGACGGAGCCGGGTCAGGGCCTGCATTGGGCGCGCGGTCATGGGGTCTGCCCCGCGCTGACCGCCAGCGGCACCAGAGACATGGGCAGGCGGGATCCCCCGGGGCGTCCGTACAGCTTGAGACAGACGAACACGATGGGGGCGATGGGCAGCACATATTGCAGGATGTTCAGCGCCGGTGCGTGGGCACTGGCGGACTGGATGGCAAAGCCCAGGATCCGGACGACACCGGCGGTTGCGGCCACGAGTACGATCCGCCGGGTGTATCCAATGCGACTGAAGGAGCCGCCCAACACCCCATAGAGGGCGAGCGCCATGAAGGTGATCGTGTAGATCGGAGAGGAGATGCGATAGTGTCCTTCGGCCAGCAGGCTCTTCCTGCCCCGTCGATCCCAGACATTGGTGGTGTCTGGATAGATCAGTTCGTGGAGGAACCGGTCGGAGGTCTTGTAGACCACCTTTTCGGTAGTCTGGAGATAGGTGGACAGGTCGAAGACGTACTCCTCGAACAGGATGAAGTTCAGCACGCCCTTGGAGTTGAACTGCTGATTGGAGCCGTTCTTCAGGATCATCACCGGCTGGTCGTGGCGGGATGTCACCAGGCCTCGATCCGCCGTGAAGGTGGAGGATTCGCCGTTGGGCTTGTCCTCATGGATGAAGACATTCTTCAGAAGGCCTTCGGAATCAACGGTCTGGGCATAGACAGTCAGGCCCGGCGCGGGGGAGTTGAATTCGCCCTCCCGAATCAGGCTGGCGGCCAGATCGGTCTTCACCCGGAACAGTTCGTCCCGCAGGGCGCGCATGGCCAGCGGCTGAATCCACAGGTTGACCACGAGGGTCAGCAGGGCGGCCATCACGGCGAGGCGGAAGGCCGGGGCCGTCACCTGCCAGCGGCTCATGCCCCCGGCATAGCAGACGACGATCTCCTGTTCGGTGTGCAGGCGGTTCAGGGTGATCAGCGTGGCCACGAACACGGCCACGGGCAGGACCATGGCCAGCATCTGCGGCAGGGTCAGGGCGACCACCTTGGCGAACACCAGAAGTCCCTGCTTCTGGCCGACCAGGATGTCCAGGAATACTAGGGTCTGGCTGAGGGTCAGAACAGCCACCAGGGCACCGGTGGCGGCCAGGGAGGGGCCCAGCAACTGTCGGAACAGGTATCTGTCGATCAGACGCATGGGGCGGATTGGCTCTTCAAGTGATCGTCTGGAATCGAGAACAGAGAACGTTGACGGGGCGAGCCCGGAGCGGGAACAGGACGCCTCCCCGTCGACGGCAGGCCAGCAAAAGGTAAACGCCATTCGCTTCTACAGGCGCCCGCGCGCGGCGCCAACACGCGCGATCCGCAATTCCGGAGGGAATGCACCTCAGGGGGGCACCGACGCTGACGCCGGGGCGGTGCCCCGCCGGCGTCCCGTCAAACCTCCTCGGGTGCAGCCACCAGGGAGAGACGGCGTCTGAAATAGATCGCAGCAAGAATGACGAGCGCGAGACCGGCCACGGCCACGGCGTAGGAGAGCACGATCAGGAAATCGACCCACGACAGGGACAGGTCCATGAAGTTGCGGACCACCAGCAGCAGCACCGATCCGGCATATCCGAACGAGTCGGCGAGATACATCAGGAACCCCGCGGTCCCGGCCCGCCCGCTGGCGGCGATGAAGCGGTCGAACAGGATGGCGTTGAAGGGGGTGTAGCTGAGATACAGGCCCGCGCCGAGGGTGATCATCCATGTCACCGGGCCGATCAGATGGGCCTGGAACAGGACGGACGCCGCACCGGCCAGACAGAAGCCGACGGCGACGAGGAGCAGATTGGCCATGAAGGCCCGGCGATTGTCCCGGATGAACATCAGGAGGGACAGGGTGGCCAGCACGACGACTGCGACCGGCAGCTCGGACAGGGCGAAGATTTCGGCGTTCCCGCCCATGCCGAGGCCGGTCCAGATTTCCGCCGCGAAGTTGTCCCGGAAGTCGCGAAGGAGGGTCAGGCCGATGAAGGCGACGATCAGGGCGCTGAGACCCGGCGCATAGGCCCGGAACATGGATCGTCGCGCGGCCCCGTCCATCGGTGTGCGGGCAACGCGCAGCTGCTTGTCGGCCTCCGACGGCGGGGGCATGGCCACCAGTCCCAGCACGCAGACCACCAGCAGCGGGGCAAACAGCAGGCCGGTGACCGCGGGCATCCAGTACTCATTGGCCCAGCCGGCCAGCATGACCGACTTGCCCGCGGACTTCACGACACCCGACGACACGATGAAGCTCGTGCAGAGGATCGCCCCCAGGACCTCGGACTCCCGGCGCCCCTCCAGGAAGCCGAAGACGAGGCCCCAGATCATGCCCAGGCTGAGACCGTTCACGAGCATGAAGCCGATGTTCCACGGGGGGGGGACCAGCGCAAAACCCACCAGCGCCAGTTCGCTCGCACTGATCAGCAGGAGGATGTAGAGCGCACGTCGCTCAGGGGGCGTTTCGGACACGAACTTCACGCCGGCCACCTTGGCGAGGGCGTAGCCGAGGACCTGAGTGATCACCAGGGCGATCTTGTACTGGATCCAGTAATGGCCCGACTGGGCAAAGCTGGCCACCGTGAACGGCTTGCGGAAGGCATACATGGCGAAATAGGCACCGAACGCCATGAGCCCGCCGTACAGGGCGAACACCGGGCGCGGTGCCCGGTCGAGGGCGGAGCGGACCATGGCAAGCAGGCTCTGGCGCGGGGGCAGGGCGGGGGTCACGACGTCGCCCTCACATCCGGTTGCGCGCGGGGTGTGCAAGGCATCGGGGGTCCTTCCGGCTGGCCCGGCCGTCTGGCCTGGTCGCGATGCGATCAAGTGAGCGGGTCCCGGCGGGCCTAGCGATGGAAGATGACAGTGCGGAGACGCCCCTGCGAAGGATTTGCGACGCCGCGAAAACGCATCTAACGGGCCTGCACCGACGTCATGAATGTGTCGGGAGGACTTCAAGGCACTGAAATATATCCATCATGCCGCTGTCACACACACGCGTCAGACACGGGTAGGCAGGGGTCGGGTCGCCAGAAGGCGCGTCCGCGCCTGCCGTCCGCATCGTCCATGTGGGGGCTTGCCATCGGGGCGGCCGCGCGCACGGGCGCTGCATTGCAGCCTCGGGGGAATACAACGTGAAATCCAGATACCTGGTTTCCTGCGCAGTCGTCGCCATCGTCAGCGGCACGGCCGGATTTGCGAGCGCGGCCGAGACCGCCGCTGCCAGCGCCAGCTCGAACGGGCCCGTGGCTGTGGAAGAGGTGATCGTCACCGCCAACCGCCGCGACGAGTCGGTCCAGAAGGTCGCCGCCACCGTGCAGGCCTTCTCCGGCGAAACGCTGAACAAGTTGAACGTCGTCGATCTGGCGGACCTTCTGCGGTTCACGCCCAACGTCAGCTACGGTTCGAACGGCCCGGGTCAGGGTTCGGTCTTCATGCGCGGCCTGTCCGCCGGCCAGTCGGGCAACCAGTCCAGCGCGACCGTCGGCAACTTCCCGAACGTGGCCATCTACCTCGACGACCAGTCGATGCAGTTCCCTGGCCGCAACGTCGACATCTATATGGCCGACATGGACCGCGTGGAAGTGCTGGAGGGGCCGCAGGGCACCCTGTTCGGCGGCGGCGCCCAGGCCGGTGCGCTGCGCTACATCACCAACAAGCCGAAGCTGGGTCAGACCTCCGGCAAGGTGGAAGGCTCCTACGGCTACACCGAGGGTGGGTCCACCAACTCCGGGCTCAATGCCACCCTGAACGTGCCGATCGGCGACAAGATCGCCGTACGCGCCGTCATCTACAATGACAAGCAGGGCGGCTACATCGACAATATGCCCAGCACGTTCACCCGCAAGAACCTGGACGACAACAGCTACTTCGGCATCAAGCCGACCGGCGGCGTCTGCCCGAACGGCGGCGCGCCCGGCCTGACCGGCTTCTGCACCATCCCGATCGCCAACCAGGCGGGCGGGCAGGCGGGTATCGCCAACAACTACGCCATCGCTCAGCCGAACCAGAACCCGGTGACCCGCGAGGGGGCCCGCCTCGCCCTGCTGTGGGACATCGCGCCGGACTGGGACGTGCTGATCACCCAGAGCGTCCACAACCTGGACGCCGAAGGCCTGTCCATGCAGTTCCCACTGGGCTCCGACCAGCAGCAGCTGAAGCCGCTTCAGGTCACGTCCTTCGTGCCGACCTATTATCGCGACAACTACGAGAACACCTCGTGGACCGTGAACGGCAAGCTGCATGACCTGAGCGTGATCTACACCGGCGCCTTCACTGACCGTCACATCAAGCAGCAGAACGACTACACCAACTACTCCCGGACCTTGTACGGCCAGTACTATGAGTGCACCGGCGGCGGCGCGGGTTTGCTGGGCAACGGCCCGATCCGCTGCTATTCGCCGGTCACCAGCTGGTATGACAAGGTGCGCAACACGCACCTGACCAACGAACTTCGGGTCTCGACCCCTTCGGATTGGCGCCTGCGGGCCGTGGGTGGCGTATTCCACGAACAGTACCGCATCAACGACCTGATGGACTTCAACTACAAGACCGTCCCCTCCTGCGGGCAGGGCGGCAACCAGGCCGCGGCGCTCGCCGGCGGTTCCCCCTGCTTCCTGAACGTGCAGACCTATCCGGGTTCGACCGGCCAGCAGCTGGGCTTCCGTCCGGACAACACCGGCTTCGGTGAAGTGGTGGATCGCGGGTATGACCAGCTCGCCTTCTTCGGCCAGGTGGACTACGACCTGATTCCGAACGTTCTGACCGTCACCGTCGGTACCCGTCACTACAGCTACGACGAGTACGAAAAGGGTTCGGTCTACTCGACGGGCGGCAAGTGCTTCGTCGACAGCACCGCCAAGGGCATCGCCAATGCGGCGGCCAATCTCTGCGGTCTGAACACCAATATCGACGCCGAGCATCTGAAGGTGAACTACTCCGGCTTCAAGAGCAAAGCCGGCATCCAGTGGAAGCCGACGGCGACCACGATGTTCTACTACACCTACTCGGAAGGCTTCCGCCCGGGTGGCTTCAGCCGCTCCTCGCGGAACAAGGCCAATGACGCCAACGGCTTCCCGCAGTATGCGACCCCGATCAGCTATTCGCCCGACAACCTCACCAACAACGAAGTCGGTTTCAAGACCCAGCTGTTCGAGCGTCGTCTGCAGCTGAACATGTCGGCCTACTACATGGACTGGAAGCAGGTTCAGCTGGGCCTCTATCAGCCCTGCTGCCTCGGCAACACGACCTTCCTGGTCAACGGCCCCAACTACACCATCAAGGGTGTGGAGGCGCAGTTCACCGCACGGGTCACCGAAGGCCTGACGATCATGGGTTCGGCCAGCTACAACGACAACCGGCAGGCCAATTCGCCCTGCCTGATCTCCAACATCGCCCTGCCGGCCGGTGCGGCGGTGGATCCGAACCGGGCCAAGGTCGGCGGCTGCATCACCGAGATCAAGGGTACGCCCTACAACAACCCGCTCGGGGTCAAGGGCGGCGTGTCGGCCTTCTCGCCGCAGCTTCAGGCTGAGCTCCGTGCCCGTTACGACTGGACGGTGAACGACTACAAGGCGTTCGCCAGCCTGGACGGCAACTATACCAGCCACATGTACAACCAGCCGGCCAGCTACCCGTCAGGGCTGCAGCCGTCCCAGAACCCGGTGCCGAGCACCACTCAGCTTCGGTATCGTCTGGCCCCGTACGCGACTCTGGGCGGTGCCCTGGGCGTGACCAAGGACAACTGGACCTTCCAGGTGATCGGTTCGAACCTGTTCGACTCCCATGCCTCGACCTTCACCACGTCGGCGCAGTTCATCAAGGCGCAGGTGCCGCTGCGTCCGCGGGTCATCGGCATCAAGATCAGCGAAAGCTTCTAGGCCTCGCTTCGTCTGCTAGAGTACGGCCGTGGGCGGACAATCCTGTCCGCCCATTTCCGTGTCAGGACCCCATGTCGACCCTTGACGATACCGACAGCCGCCCGGTTGCAGCGTCCCAGGTGGAGGGCGCGGTACAGGAGCTCCTGCGTGCTCAGCGGGAAGGGCGGCACAGCGATGTCCTGCCCACCGTGGCGACCTGGCTGGACGGCTGGCCGGAAAACCGCGACCTGCTGCTGATCCAGGCCGTCAGCCAGCGGCATCTGGGCCAGATCGATGGGGCGCTGGCGACTCTGGACCGGATGGAGCGGCTCTATCCAGGCTTCAGCCGGCTGCACCAGGAGCGGGGCATGTGCCACGTCGCCCGCCGGGACGCCCCGGCGGCGATCAGCAGCCTCTTGGTGGCGGTGAACCTCAATCCAGCCCTGCCCGCCAGCTGGAACATGCTGGTCGGCCTCTACCGGATGACCGGGGACCAGGCCAACGCCGTCCTGGCTGCGGAGCACATGACCACCCTGCAGGCCTTGCCGCCGGAGGTGGTGCAGGCCACGTCCCTGTTCTCCGACGGTGATCTGGCCGTGGCCGAGCCGATGGTCCGCAATTTCCTTTTGAAGCACGGCAACCATCCGGAGGCCATGCGACTGCTCGCCCGAATCGGTCTAGCCCTCGACGTGCTCGACGATGCCGAGACCCTGCTGGAGGCGGTGCTGACCTTGCTGCCCGACTACCGGGCCGCGCGCTACGACTATGCCCAGACCCTGATCAAGCGCCAGCGCCATACAGATGCCCTGGTCCAGATCGACCAGCTGCTGGCCGTTGATCCCGCCAATCTCGAATACCGCACCCTGGCCGCCACGGTCGAGGTGGGGCTGGGTCGCAACGACCGGGCCATCGAGATCTATCGCGGCATGCTGGCCGATGCGCCGGCATCCTGGGATATCCCCCTGTGGCTCGGCCACGCGCTGAAGACGGTGGGCCAGACACCGGAGGCCGTTGAAAGCTATCGTGCCGCGGCGGTCGCCCGTCCGGACTTTGGGGATGCCTGGTGGAGCCTCGCCAATCTGAAGACCTTCCGCTTCACCGACGAGGACATCGCCCGGATGACCGAGCAGGAGGGCGCGGACACCACGCGCTTGGTGGACCGGTATCACCTGTGCTTCGCGCTGGGAAAGGCGCACGAGGACCGGGGAGATGCGGCGCACGCCTGGACCCTCTATGAGCGGGGCAACCGGCTGAAGCGCTCCGAGAACACCTACGTGCCGGAGGTGTTCGAGACCAACACCCGCGAGCAGATCCGGGTCTGCACTCAGGCCTTTTTCGCGGCGCGGTCGGGGTGGGGCGATCCTCGTCCGGACCCGATCTTCATCCTGGGCCTGCCCCGGGCCGGCTCGACCCTGCTCGAACAGATTCTCGCATCTCACTCGCAAGTGGAGGGGACCCAGGAACTGGCCAATATCCAGCGGATGGTACTGGAACTGCAGGGGCCCCATTCGGACCTGCTCGATCCCCGCTATCCGGGGTCGCTGGCGGGCCTCGCGCCGGCGGACGCGGCCCGCCTGGGCGCGCGCTTTCTGGAGGAAACCGCGGTCTATCGCACCGGTCGCGCCTTCTTCATTGACAAGATGCCGAACAATTTCCGGCACATCGGCCTGATCCACCTCATCCTGCCCAACGCCAGGATCATCGATGCCCGGCGCGATCCGATGTCCTGCTGCTTCAGCAATTTCAAGCAGCTGTTCGCCCAGGGACAGGAGTTCACCTACGGAATCGAGGACATTGCCCGGTACTATCGCACCTATCTGGACCTCATGGATCACTGGGACCGGGCGTTGCCCGGACGGGTGCTGCGGGTCCAGCACGAGGATGTGGTGGACGATCTCGAGGCCAGCGTCCGGTGCCTGCTGGACTATTGCCAGCTGCCCTTCGAACCGGCGTGTCTCGACTTCCACAAGACCCGGCGCAGCGTGCGCACCCCCAGCTCCGAGCAGGTTCGCCAGCCGATCTTCCGCGATGGTCTCGAACAGTGGCGCGGGTTCGAGCCCTGGCTCGGCCCGCTCCAGGAGGCCCTGGGCGACGCCGTGACGCGGTATCGCTGAGTCCCATCGACCCGGCGTCGCTCTGCACCTATATCGACGGGAGCGGCCATCGGGCGTAATCCGTCCTGTCTCGCCATCCATCCACGGAGTTCCCACCCATGAAGATCGAATTCGCCGCCACTGGAACCACACCGCGGGCCGGGACGGGCGTTGCCGTTCTTGCCCTGGACAAGGGAGCCCTGACACCGGCGGCCCAGGCGGTGGATGCGGCGCTTTCGGGTCTTCTGTCACGGGCCGTGCCGAGCAGCCGCTTCACCGGCGCCAAGGGGCAGAGCCTCGACCTTGTGACCGGGGCGGCTGACGGACCGGTGCGGGTGGCGCTGCTGGGGACGGGGGTCGAGGGAGAAATCACCGCCGCCGTGGCCGAGAATGCCGCCGCCTCCGCCTGGAAGGCGCTGGGCTCCACGGGGGTGGAGACCGTGGTCGTGCAGCTCGGACCGGTGTCCGCCGCGGTGGCCGCCCAGGCCGCCTACGGTGTCACCCTGGCCGCCTATCGCTTCGATCGCTACCGGACCACCGAAAAGCCGGAGTCTCGCCCATCGGCGACCCGCGTCGTCATCGAACTGGACGACACCAGCGGCGTGGACGCGGCCTTCCTACCGCTGAAGGCCGTGGCGGATGCCACGATCTTTGCCCGTGACCTGGTATCGGAGCCGGCCAACATCCTCTATCCGGCGGAGTTCGCCGCCCGGGTGAAGGCGCTGGAGCCGCTGGGCCTGACGGTCGAGGTGCTGGGTGAGGCCGAGATGGAGACGCTCGGCATGGGCTCCCTGCTGGGGGTCGGCCAGGGTAGCCGTCGCGAAAGCCAGCTGGTGGTGATCCAGTGGAAGGGGGCAACGGACCCCAAGGCCCAGCCCGTGGCCTTTGTCGGCAAGGGCGTGACCTTCGACACCGGCGGCATTTCCCTGAAGCCCGCCGACGGCATGGAAGACATGAAGTGGGACATGGGCGGCGCCGCGGCGGTGTCCGGTCTCATGCACGCGCTGGCCGGCCGCAAGGCCAAGGTGAATGCCGTGGGCATCCTGGGGCTTGTGGAGAACATGCCCGACGGCAATGCCCAGCGGCCGGGAGACATCGTGACCTCCATGTCCGGCCAGACCATCGAGGTGATCAACACCGACGCCGAGGGCCGCCTCGTCCTGGCCGACGCCCTCTGGTATTGTCAGGATCGTTTCAAGCCGAAGTTCATGGTCGATCTCGCAACCCTCACCGGGGCCATCATCATCGCCCTGGGCAACGACTATGCGGGCCTGTTCAGCAACAATGACGAGCTGGCGGACAACCTGCTGGCGGCCTCCCAGGCGTCGGGGGAGCCCCTGTGGCGCCTGCCGATCCCGCCGGCCTACGAAAAGCAGATCGACAGCATGGCGGCCGACATGAAGAACGTCGGCGGTCGTCCGGCGGGCTCGATCACCGCCGCGCTGTTCCTTCAGCGCTTCGTCAACAAGCTGCCCTGGGCGCATCTGGACATTGCCTCCACCGCCTGGAAGAAGCCGTCCGCCGTGCCGACCATTCCGGACGGGGCCACCGGCTATGGCGTTCGCCTGCTGAACCAGCTCGTCGCCGACAACTACGAGGGCTGAGGCCATGGGGGAGGGCAGCTGCGAGGTCTGGTTCTACCATCTCGAGCGGACTGCCCTCGACCAGGCCCTGCCGGACCTGCTGGAAAAGACCCTCGCCAAGGGGTGGCGGGCTGTCGTGCGCGCCACCACGGCGGAAAGGCTGGCCCGGCTGGACAGCCTGCTGTGGACCTATCGGGACGAGTCCTTCCTCGCCCACGGCCTGGCGGACGAGCCGGAGGCGTCCCGGCAGCCGATCCTGCTGACCACGGCGGATGACAACCTGAACCGGGCCGATGCCCTTTTCCTGGTGGAGGGTGCGGAGGAGCAGCGCTTCGCCGGCTATCGTCGCTGCATCGATCTGTTCGACGGGCGGGACGAGGGGGCGGTGGCCGCGGCCCGCCAGCGCTGGAAGCTGGCCCGCAGCCTTGGCCTTCCGGTGACCTACTGGAAGCAGGGGGAACGGGGCTGGCAGAAGCAGGGCTAGGCGAGCGGCCTCAGCCTTCCGCCAGCGCGCGGATCTCCTCATAGGCCTCGGCGGCGGTCATCCACTCGGTTTCCGCCTTGTCCAGGCGGTCCTGCGCCCGGGCGCGCCGGTCGGCAAGGGTCTTGGCCCCCATCGGGTCCTTGGTGTAGAGGCCCGGTTCCGCCAGCCGCCGGTCGAGATCGGCCACCTCCGCCGTGCAGCGGGCGAGGGTCTGCTCCGCGGCTTCAAGCTTGCGCTTCAGGGGGCTGAGCTTGGCCGCCGCGGACTTCGGCGACGGGGCTGCCGCCGCAGCCGGTGTTGCCTTGACCTCGTCCTTGATCTGGGTCGGTGCGCGGGCCGCGACCCGGGCCCGGTCCAGCACGAACTTTGCATAGTCGTCCATGTCCCCGTCAAAGGGCTTCACCGAGCCGTCGGCGGCCAGCCACAGGCGGTCGGCCACCAGTTCCATCAGCGAGCGGTCGTGGGTGATCAGGATGACTGCGCCGGAATAGTCGTTGAGGGCGTCCAGCAGGGCGCGGCGACTGTCGATGTCCAGGTGGTTGGTTGGCTCGTCGAGGATCAGCAGGTGGGGCGCGGCCATGGCCACGAGATTGAGCAGCAGGCGCGCCCGCTCGCCGCCGGACAGGTTGGCCACTGTCGTTTCCTGCTTGTCGAAGCCCAGGCCGAACTGGGCGAGGCGGGAGCGGCGCTGGTGATCGGCGCTGTCCGGCAGGGCCCGGCGGATGATCTCCAGCGGCGTATCGGTGGGGTCCATGGCCTCGATCTGGTGCTGGTGGAACCAGCCCACCTGCATCCGCCGGTCCCGATGCACGTGTCCATGCATGATCGGCAGGGCACCGGCGATCATCTTGGCGAAGGTGGATTTGCCGGCACCGTTGACGCCCAGCAGGCCGATGCGGTCGTCGATGTCGAGGCGCAGGTTCAGCTTGCGCAGGATCGCCTTGCCGTCATAGCCGACCGTCGCATCCTCCAGTCGCACCAGGGGCGGGGCGAGGGGGCGGGGTGGGGAGGGCAGCACAAACGGAGCGATCCGCTCCTCCACCGTCAGCGAGACCGGCTCCAGCTTGGCCAGGCGCTTGAGGCGGGACTGCGCCTGGGTGGCCTTGGAGGCCTTGGCGCGGAACCGGTCGACGAAGGACTGCAGGTGGGCGCGTTCGGCCTCCTGCTTGACCTTGGCCGACTGGAGTAGGCGCGACTTCTCCGCCCGGGCCTTCTCGAAGGCGTCATAGCCGCCCGTGTAGAGTTCCAGTTTCTGCTCGCTGAGATGCAGGATGAAGTCGACGGAATTGTTCAGCAGTTCCCGGTCGTGGCTGATGATGATCGCCGTGTGCGGATACTTCTTCAGTCGCGCCTCGAGCCACAGGGCCCCTTCCAGGTCGAGATAGTTGGTGGGTTCGTCCAGCAGCAGGAGGTCCGGCTCGGCGAACAGGGCCGCGGCCAGGGCCACCCGCATCCGCCAGCCGCCGGAGAACTCCGCCATGGCCCGGGCCAGGTCCGCGGTGGAGAAGCCGAGGCCGGCGAGGATTTCCGCCGCCCGGGACGGGGCCCGGTCGGCATCGATCTCGATCAGGCGGTTGTAGATCTCCCCCAGCCGTTCCGGCGGGGCCGTGTCGAGCTCTGCGGTCAGGGTCGCGCGCTCGATGTCTGCGGCGAGGATGGTGTCCAGGAGGGACACGTCCGTGGCCGGGTGTTCCTGGTCCACGGAGGCCATGCGGGCATTGCGGGGCAGGTTGATGTCCCCGCCGCCCGGCGTCAGTTCGCCCTTGATCAGCTTGAACAGGGTCGACTTGCCCGCGCCGTTGCGGCCGACCAGCCCGATCTTGGCTCCCGGCGGCGGGCTGGCACTGGCCTCGTTGAAGAACCGGCGGCCCCAGGCGTCGAATGTCAGGTCTTTGATCTGCAGCATGGGCCCGGGAATACAGGAGAAATGGGAAGCGCGCTTGGCCTTTGGCGAAGCCGCCGCTATAAGCCCGCGACCTCCTCCAAACGCAAGTCATTCAACGAAGGCCTACCATGACCCAACGGACATTCTCGATCATCAAGCCGGACGCCACCCGCCGCAACCTGACCGGCCAGATCAACGCCGTCATCGAAGCGGCCGGCCTGCGCATTGTGGCCCAGCGCCGCATCCTCATGACCCGCGCCCAGGCCGAGACCTTCTACGGCGTGCACAAGGAGCGCCCGTTCTTTGGCGAGCTGGTGGACACCATGACCTCCGCTCCGGTCGTCGTGCAGGTGCTCGAGGGCGAGAACGCCGTGCCGCGCTATCGCGAAGTTATGGGCGCGACCAACCCGGACAATGCCGCCGAAGGCACCATCCGCAAGCTGTTCGCCCTGAACGTGGGCGAGAACTCGGTGCACGGTTCGGACTCCGACGAGAACGCCGCCCTCGAGATCGCGCAGTTCTTCAAGGCCGAAGACATCGTCGGCTGAGGATTCGACGTCCGGCGGCGCGGCGGGCCGCGCCGCCACCTTACATAATTCGTCATCAATGCCGCCTAGGGTCTGACGCGGCAGGGGCAGCAGCAAGGGGCGCTCATGACAGTTCAGTCGGCGATCCGGATGATGGCCCTGATGGCGGCCGTGAGCAGCGTGCCGGGCCTCGCCGCCGCGTCCGGTGACGACGTTCCGCCGCCGATCTCCGTCCCCTATGAACGCCAGCGCTTCGCCGCCGAGCTTCCGGTGGACGGACTGGTGCTGGATGTGGGCGTCGGCGCAGCAGCGCACCCCAAGCAGGTCGGTCTCAAGACCCTGGTGGTGGATCCCGTTCCGGTTCTCGAAGTCCAGTGGGGCACGGACTTTCACGCGAGCCTCGCGGACGGCGTGACCTTCACGCCGGTCTATTTCGGTCCCGTGGCCATCGGCGGCGTGGTCGAGCTGAAACAGACCTACGCCAATGCCCGCCTCGCGCGGGGCCTGCGAAATGCCGACAATGCCGAAGCCGGTGGCCTGGTCCGCTATTTCTCCCCCATCGGTGATTTCGAGGCCCGCTACCGGGTGGGGCTCGACGGCGACACGACCCATTCCGCCGACTTTACCTACGACGTGGGTTTCACACCGACAAAGCGCCTGACGACCCTGTTCGAGCTTCGCGCCGGATGGTCCAATCAGGCCTTTGCCATTCCCCAGCGGCGAAGCCGTCTGAATCGCTACGGCCGTCCCCTGGAGACGGCGTCGGACTCCTATTCAGTCGGTGCCCAGGCGGTTCTGGACTACGAAATCAGCCGGAACTGGCGGCTGATCGCCATCGCGTCGAAGGACGAGATCGTCGATGCAGGAAAACAGGTCCTGAGTTTTCAGACCCGCAGCGTGCCGGTGTATTCCATCGTCCTGACCCGACGCATCCGCCTGTTCTAGGGCAGGGGCGCCTTGTCGGGTTCGACCCACCCGCGGCGGGCAGCCACGCTGAACAGGGTGTCCTGATGCCAGTGGCGCAGCAGCCACGCCTTGTCCGCATAGCCGGCGTCGAGCACGGCGTTGGCCAGCACGTGCTGCGGTGTCGTTCCCGGAAGGGTCGAGAGAACGCCGCGCACGGCCCGCAGCGAGGCCTGGGTGATGGTCTCGTGATACCCGCCGGTATCGCTGTTCTCGACACCCGTCGCCCGATTGTAGGCGCGGATCAGATCGGGCATCTCCCGCTCGGGGGGGGCGACCGGATGGCGGCAGACGAGATAGACTGCGGCGGCGATGTGAGCCGCGTGGGTCCATTCCGGCTTCGGCAGGGTCCTGTTCACCAGGCCTTCGCCCAGTCTGATGATCTCCGCCTCGGTGTGGAAGCGCTGCGTCGTCAAGCGAGGAGCGACCGGGCCCGGTCCGCAAGACACGCCGGGTAAAGCCTGTGTTCCTCCACAAGCACCCGGGCGGCCAGGGAGTCGGCGGTGTCCCCGGGCAGGATCGGGACCCGGGCCTGGCCCAGGATCGGGCCCTCGTCCACCCCTTCGGTCACCAGATGGACGGTGCAGCCCCCGTGGCTGTCCCCGGCGGCAATGGCGCGCTCATGGGTGTGGAGGCCGGGATAGAGGGGCAGGAGACTGGGATGGATGTTCACCATCCGCCCGGCCCAGGCGCGCACCAGGAACGGCGTCAGCACGCGCATGTAGCCGGCCAGGGCGACGAGTTCGACCCCCGCGCTGCGGAGCCTTGTGTCGAGGACCCGCTCATGGGCCTCCCGATCCTTGCCGAAGGGGTGATGCGCGATGGCCTCTGCGGCGATGCCGGCCCGGGCGGCGGTCTCAAGTCCGGGCGCGTCCTCGCGGTTGGCCAGCACGAGGGCGACCTCGAAGGGACAGGCCGGATCCGCCGCAGCGGCGATGAGGGCTTCCATGTTCGAGCCGCGGCCCGAGATCAGCACGGCTGTCCGCACTCGGCTCATGCCGCGGTGAGCTCCCCGATCACGAAGGCATCCTCGCCGGCGTTGAGCAGGGCAGCGAGGACCGCGGGGGCCTGGGCCGCGTCCACCACCAGCATCAGCCCGATGCCGCAGTTGAAGGTCCGGCGCATCTCGTGATCCGCCACGTCGCCCGTGACCTGCAGCCACTGGAAGACCGGCGGCAGGGGCCAGGCGTTCCAGTCGAAGCGGGCCGCCAGTCCCTCGCGGATCACGCGCGGAGGGTTTTCGATCAGCCCGCCGCCGGTGATGTGGGCCACGGCCTTCACGAGGCCCGCCTTCAACAGGGGCAGGACCGGCTTCACATAGATCCGGGTCGGGACCATCAGCGCCTCTGCCAAAGGGGTTCCCGGGGCGAAGGGCGCGTCCGCCGACCAGTCGAGACCCGACCGCTCGACGATCTTGCGGATCAGGGAATAGCCGTTGGAATGCGGACCGGAGGACGCGAGACCGATGAGCACGTCCCCCGCCCGCTGGCGGTCGAGACGCGGCAGGACGCCGTCCCGTTCGACGGCGCCGACGGTGAAGCCGGCGAGGTCATAGTCGCCGTGGCTGTACATGCCCGGCATTTCCGCCGTCTCACCGCCCACCAGTGCGGCCCCGGCCTGGCGACAGCCCTCGGCGATCCCGGCCACGACCCGTCGCGCCACGTCGACCTCGAGGCGCGCGGTCGCGTAATAGTCGAGGAACATCAGGGGCTCGGCCCCCTGGGCCAGCAGGTCATTGACGCACATGGCCACCAGATCGATCCCGACCGTGTCGTGCAGGCCCGTATCGATGGCGATCTTCAGCTTGGTACCGACGCCGTCCGTGGTGGTGACGATCAGCGGATCGGTGAATCCGGCCGCCTTCAGATCGAATAGGGCCCCGAATCCGCCGAGGGAGGCATCCGCCCCCGGACGGCGGGTAGACTTCGCCAGCGGCTTGATGGCGTCCACGAGGGCATTGCCGGCGTCGATATCGACGCCCGCGGCGGCATAGGTCAGGCCATTTGCCCGGTCAGTGGTCAAGGGTCGGTTCCTGTCAGCAAAATCTCAGATCGCGCAGGCGCGCTCTTGTACAGGACGGCCTCGCACGGGCATAGCTAAACCATGACGCCCATAATCGCCAATGCAGAGCTTCAATCCTTCTGCGACCGCCTCCGGACCGCACCGTTCATCACGGTGGATACCGAGTTCATGCGCGAGACGACCTACTGGCCCAAGCTGTGCCTGATCCAGGTCGCCACGGAGACGGATGCCGCCGTGATCGATCCGCTCGCGGACGGGCTGGATCTGGCCCCGTTGCTCAGCCTGCTGGCCGATCCCGCCATCACCAAGGTGTTCCATGCGGCCCGTCAGGATCTGGAAATCTTCCACAACCTGGGGGTCCGGACGACGCCGGTCTTCGACAGCCAGGTGGCCGCCATGGCCGCCGGCTTCGGGGAGCAGATCGCCTACGACGCCCTGGTACGCCAGATGCTGAAGATCGATGTGGACAAGTCCAGCCGCTTCACCGACTGGGCCCGCCGGCCCCTGTCCGAGGCGCAGATTGTCTATGCGGCGGGGGATGTGACCCATCTGGCCGCACTCTATCCCAAACTCCGGGCGCGTCTGGAGCGGGACGGCCGACTGGGCTGGGTCGCCGAGGAGATGGCCCAACTGGCCGATCCCGCCCTCTATGACACCGATCCGGAAAAGGCCTGGCGGCGGCTGAAGCCCCGCCGCTTCACCGCCAAGTATCTTGCCGTATTCAAGGCCGTGGCCGCCTGGCGCGAACGGACCGCCCAGACCCGTGACCAGCCTCGCGGCCGGATCCTGAAGGACGAGGCCATAGACGAGATCGCCACTCAGCTGCCGACGGATGCCGATGGGCTGAACCGCCTGCGCTCGGTGCCCAAGGGATTTGCCACCTCGCGCTTTGGTCCGGACATGCTGGCCGCGATCCGGACGGCGCTCGAGGATCCGGAAGCCTACGCCCCGCAGATCGAGAAGCCTGCAGGCGGCGGCGCCCCGCCGCCGGGCGCGGTAGTGGAGCTCCTGAAGGTCCTGCTCAAGGCCCGGGCCGAGGACGCCGGCGTGGCGGCCAAGCTGATCGCCACGGTCCCGGACCTGGAAAAGATCGCCTCCAGCGACACCGCCCCGGTGGCGGCGTTGCAGGGCTGGCGTCGGGAGCTGTTCGGTGCGGACGCCCTGAAGCTCAAGCGGGGGGAACTGGCCCTGGTGCTGGACGGAGATCGCGTCCGGGTCGTTCCCGCCGCCTGATGCGCTGAACCGCGGCGTCAGGTCTGGATCTTCTCGTAGGTCCGCAGGGCCCCGAGACCCAGAAGTCCCAGCAGCAGCGGCATCAGGCTCTGGGCGTCCAGGGCTGGCCATCGGGCCGCATGTCCAGCGATACCCGCGAAAAAGACGGCCAGCGGTCGGACGATGAAGTCGTTGGCCAGCGCCGCGCCGCAGACCCAGATGACGAAGGGTCGCCCCCCCGCCACGAACAGGCTGGATGACGTGGCCTCGGCCTTGTTCACCTCGATCTGGGCGCGGGCGAGATCGGTGTCGGCGGTCATGCGGGCCAGCTCTCCGGTCGCCTTCAGCTGCAGCAGTTGGGCCGCGGCCTGCGCCTTGGCTGCGGGGTCGGGGATCAGGCGGTCGACCAGCTTGGCACCCAGATCGAGGGCACCGGTCAAGGGATCGAAGGACATGGGTACGGTCTCCTGTGTCGCCCGGCGGACGGCGTCTGCGGGAGACGACAGTGTGCCGTCATCCGGCGGGCCGGGGACAAGTTGCCAGCCGCCAGGACCGGACAGTGCCGGGGTCTGCCGTCGTCAGCGTACGTCGATCAGGGACGGCAGTTCCAGCACGTCGGCCAGGCCGGCGAGGCGCTTGCGCGTCTGTTCGCCGAGCACCATGTCCGCCCGTTCCCGCCGGACGGTCAGTTCGATCCCTTGCCCGGTGAGGCGCAGGGTCGCCTGGTCGAGAAGCACCTCGCTTCGGCCGGACAGGTCGCAACCCAGGCGGAGCGCTGCCCCCAGCGCCCGGGCCCGGCGGAGGCGGTCCGGGGAGAGAAGGCGCGCGATCCCGCTTCCCTCCCGGGTCTGGTTCTGGGCCGTGTAGCGGGAGAAGACGGCGGCGGCGAGAAAGGCCCGTTCTGCATGGGACTGACCGGCAATCGGCGCGCGCAGCACCTGATCGAAGGCCAGATCTGCCCGATGATCCGGATGAAGCCTCGCCCCGAGGTCGCACAGGCGGCAGGCCGCAGCCAGCAGGATATTGTCCCGGCCTGCGGGGAACAGGGGCTCCAGCGAGCTCCAGAGGGGTTTCAGCCAGGCCTCCAGAGGCGGTCCCATGCGTTCTGAAATACCGTGCCGGGCCCCGAGCCAGTAGCAGCCCTCCACCAGCGGGTCGAGGGCGCGGTCCGCCGGTGCCATGGCCTCCAGCAACAGGCCTTCGCGCACGCCATAGGCTGATACGGACACGGTGCGTACGCCCAGGGTCTCGATCACCGATTCCAGAACGACGGCGGCATAGCCCATGGTCTCGACCCGCTTCTTCGAGACCCCCGGGATGCGTTCGAGGGACCCGCGGGACTGCCGGGCGACGAAGCGGGCCGTCTCCAGAGCCTCCCGCGCTGGCATCTCGAACTGATGCACGATCTGCAGGGGGTAGTCCGTCACCGCCATATGGACGAGGGCCAGATTCCGCCAGGCCCCGCCCACGGCATAGAAGGTCTCTGAATGAAACCGGTCACCCAGACGGGCAAAGGCGGCGGTGCAGGCCGCCCGGACACTGACCGGGTCGAGGGGGGCCGGGGCACCAAGGGAAAACGGACCCAGTGCCATGGTCACGCCCGGGCCGGGCCGTCCATGGTCCAGGCGTGTGAGCTCGAGGCTGGAGCCGCCCAGATCCCCGACCACGCCATGGGCGTCCACGGCCCCGGCGGCGACGCCAAGGGCGGCGAAGTGCGCCTCGTCCTCTCCGGACAGGACACGGATTTCCAGGCCGGTCTCCCGGAGCACCCGTTCGACGAAGGCCGGGCCGTCCACGGCCTCGCGCACGGCGGCCGTGGCGGCGGTGAAGACCTCGTCCGGTCGTGCGCCGTCGAGGACCGCCCGGAAGCGCTTCAGGGCGGCGATCGCCTGGGTCACGCCCTCCGGGGACAGGCGTCCGGTGCGCGCTGTGCCGCGTCCGAGGCCCGCCAGGACCTTTTCGTTGTAGGCCGTCCAGATCGCACGCCCCTCGACCCGATAGAGGACCAGGCGCACCGAATTCGATCCAACGTCGATGACGGCAATGTCACGGGAACTCAGGTGACTACCTCCGCGGGCCGACATGGTCGAAGGCCCGCGGGAGTTGCTTCACTCCACGGCCGCGACCGGACAGGCTTGGGTTGGTCATGAAATATTCGTGCGCCGAAAAGGACTTGCGGAGGTTGCGCGCATTGAAACGCTTGTAGGTCCCGTCGGGTTCCAGATACCAGCTCTGGGCCTCGTCATTCAGGTTCGCCACCATGATCTGGTTGAGGATCTGCTGGTGAACCGTCGGGTTTTCAATGGGAATCAGGCTTTCCACCCGGCGGTCGAGATTGCGCGGCATCCAGTCGGCGGAGGAGATGAACAGGCGTGCCCCGGGATTGGGCAGGGCCTGTCCGTTGGCGAAGCAGACGATCCGGGAGTGCTCGAGGAAGCGGCCGACAATGCTCTTGACCCGGATATTTTCCGACAGGCCGATGACGCCGGGCTTCAGGCAGCATATGCCGCGGACCACCAGTTCGATCTGCACGCCGGCCTGGCTGGCCTTGTAGAGCGCGTCGATGATCACCGGATCCACAAGGGCATTGAGCTTGGCCCAGATCCCGGCAGGGAGGCCCTTGCGCGCATTTGTGGCCTCCGCCTCGATCAGTTCAAGCAGCGTCGGCTTCAGCGTGACCGGCGAGAAGGCCAGCCGTTCCAGCCGATCCGGCACGGCATAGCCGGTGATGTAGTTGAAGATCTTCGCCACGTCCCGCCCATAGGCCGGGGCGCAGGTGAACAGGGACAGGTCGGTGTAAACCCGGGCGGTGATCGGGTGGTAGTTGCCCGTCCCGAAGTGGCAGTAGGTCTTCAGCCCGTCACCTTCCCGCCGGACCACCAGGGAGAGCTTGGCGTGGGTCTTGTACTCCACGAAGCCGAAGACCACGTGAACGCCGGCCCGTTCCAGGTCCCGGGCCCATTTCAGGTTGGCCGCCTCGTCGAAGCGGGCCTTCAGCTCCACCAGGGCCGTGACGTTCTTGCCCCTGTCTGCGGCCTCGATCAGGGCCGCGACGATGGGGCTGTTCTCGCTGGTGCGGTAAAGGGTCTGCTTGATCGCCAGCACGTCCGGATCCGCCGCGGCCTGGCGCAGGAACTGCACCACCACGTCAAAGCTCTCGAACGGATGGTGGACCAGGATGTCCTTCTCCCGGATCGCAGCGAAGCAGTCGCCCCCGTGTTCGCGAATCCGCTCCGGATAGCGGGGTTCGAAGGGCTGGAACTTCAGGTCCGCCCGGTCCGGCGGGATGAGCTGCGACAGCTGAGCCATGCCCAGCATGCCATCCGTGCCCAGCACGACCACGTCATCGGCCTCGGCATGGAGGTTGCGGACGATGAAATCCCGCAGTTCGGTGCTCATGGAGCTGTCGAAGGTGACGTTGACCACCGAGCCCAGCCGACGCTGGCGGAGCAGGGCCTCGAATTCCCGCACCAGGTCCTCGGCCTCTTCCTCCATCTCCACGTCCGAATCCCGGAGCAGCCGGAAGACGCCCTGCGTCTCCACGTCGCAGCCGGGGAACAGGTGATCGATGAACATCACCAGCAGGCCTTCCAGCGTCAGGTAGCGACGCTCCACCTTGCCGCCGCGGGCCTTGCGGGGGGGCAGGCTCCAGAACCTGCGAACCTGCTGCGGCACGGGAACGAGGGCATAGAGGGTCCGGCCGTCCTGCCGCCGTCGCAGCTTCAGGGCGAGGCTGAAGGCGAGGTTCGGAATGAACGGGAAGGGGTGGGCCGGGTCGATGGCCATCGGCGTCAGGACCGGGAAGACCTGGGCGTTGAAGATCTCGCTCATGGCCGCCCGGTCGGTGGGGTCCACCTCGTCGGAGGCCAGCAGCTTGATGCCGGCCCCTTCCAGTTCCCGGCGAAGCTCCCGCCAGCGGTCCTGCTGGGCCTGCATCAGGGTGGCGGCCCCGGCGTTGATCCGCTCCAGCTGTTCGGTCGGGGTCAGGCCGTCCTGGCTCATGACCCGGACGCCCTCGCGCACCTGGCCCTTCAGCCCGGCGATGCGGACCATGTAGAATTCGTCGAGGTTGTTGGCCGAGATGGAGATGTAACGCAGGCGTTCCAGCAGCGGATGCCGGGCATTCTGTGCTTCTTCCAGCACCCGTTGATTGAAGGCGAGCCAGGACATTTCCCGGTTGAAGAACCGGTCGGATGACCCGATCAGCGCCGGATCCAGCGGGTGTGCCAGGGGAGAATGTGAGGCCACATCCGCCGGCGGATCTGATCCTGCGTCTTCAGGGACAGCGCCGACGGCCTCTTCCGCCGAAACGGGCGCGGGAAACGGTGCCGGCGTCGACGGGGCCGGAGTGGTCACGGGAATCGCTGGGGGAGGGATCGACGGGTCTTTCATCCGCCGTTTGTCACCCCGTGATGCGCTGCCTGCAAGCGCGCAGATGTCATAATTCGTCGAATAGATCGCCATCCACGGGTTCGATCTCGAGGATCTGGCGGGCAAGACTGCGGCTCACCGGCCGGCCCTGGTGATCGGCCGCATCATCGAGCCTCGCGACCATGCGCTGGGCCTCGGGGATCGACCGATCGATGCGGCGCACCAGATAGGCCAGCAGCTCGTCCGAAGCGCGGATGTTCCGGTCCCGGAACAGGTTTCGCAGGACCCCGGTCAGGACCACGTCGTCCGGCGCGGCCAGTTCGGCGACGGGCAGGGCGTTCA
>CAIQUG010000170.1 GCA_903874895.1 uncultured Caulobacterales bacterium
CAAAAGGGGCCTGTCGCCAGCGGAAATAGCTGACCACCCCCGCCCCGTGGGCGAAGGCCTCGAGGGTCCACAGGCGGACCATGCCCGGTGCGGGACGGGGGTTGTGCATCGCCCAGTTCACCGGACCGGGTTGCTGCTCCATGATCCAGAACGGTCCGGGAGCCAGGCCCCGCGTCTGGTCGAAGAAGAAGGCACCGAAATCGGGATGTCCGGTCCGCATCCAGGGCCGGAAGACCCCTGCCGGCGCGCCCTTCATCACAAGATCCGTCCGGCCCAGCGGGTAATTGTCGTAGGACGCGAAATCGAGCCCCTCTGCGAGGGCGTGATTGTCCACGCCCGTCTCGTTCATCGGGATGAAGTTATGGGTGATGAACCGACCGGGGGAGCGGGGCCGAAGGATCTCCAACTGGGCCCTGTGGAAGCGGACCACCTGGTCGGAGGAGAACCGTCGCCAGGCCATGCGGTGGGCGGGACTCGTCTCCGTCACGGCCCCGACGGGCAGCTCGATATCGTCGAAGCTGCGGTACTCCATCGACCAGAACACATTGCCCCACGCGGCATTCAGGGTCGCCACATCGCCGTAGCGATCCTTCAGCCAGACCCGGAAGGCATCCCGCGCCACCGGCGACGCGGACAGGGTGGTGTCATGGCAGCAGAGTTCGTTGTCGGTCTGCCATCCCGCCACGCCAGGATGATGGCCGTAGCGGTCCGCCAGCGCCGTGACGATGCCGCGGCAGGCCGCAAGATAGGCATCGCTGGAAAAGTCGTAGTGCCGGCGGGAGCCGAAACCCCGGGACCGTCCGGTCTCCGGGTCAACGGCCAGCATGTCCGGATGCCGATCCACCAGCCACTTGGGCGGGGTCGCCGTGGGCGTGCCGATCACCACCTTCAGCCCCGCGGCGGTCAGGATGTCGAGGGAGGCGTCGAACCATTCGAAGTCATATCGGCCAGGGTCCGGCTCGAACCGCGACCAGGCGAACTCCCCCACCCGGACATAGGTCAGGCCCAGGGCCTTCATCCGGCGGGCATCGTCGGACCACCAGTCCCGGGGCCAATGTTCGGGATAATAGCAGACGCCGAGCACCCTATCGTTCCTCCTCGAGCCCGGGGACTGGCGTCCGGGGACCGTATCCCGCTATGCGTCGACGAAAGGCTCTCGCCGGAGACCCTCCACGCCGTGAGCCGGTATTTATAGTATGACCTATCGGATAATAGACCTCGGTCAACGCTCCGCCTCTTCCACGGACTAACGCGCCGCGCGCGCCTCGACCAGCAGGCTTTTCCATGTCCACCGCGTCATCGCCTTCCACGACCGCTACCGACATTCCGCCTTTCGTGCGTCTGGACGGTGCCCGGACCACGGCCGTTCTGGACCTGCAGGGGCCCGGACCCGCGCTGATCTATTTCGGGGCGCGTCTGGGTCCGTCGATCGATCTGGCGGCAATGGCCCTGTTGCAGACCCGGCAGGAGGCCCCCTGTTCTCCGGCCCGGACCCCGTCTCTGACGCTCAGCCCCCTGCCCGGCAACGGTTTCCCCGGTCGGCCAGGGGTCAGCCTCCATCGGGACGGACGGGACTGGGCCCTCTGGCCACACATCACCGGGCTGGAGCATGATCCGTCAGGCCGGGTCCTCGTCCAGTCGACGGACAGCGCCCACGGGATCGGCTTCACCCACGAGGTGAAGCTGGCACCGCGCGAGGACATGCTCGTCATGACCACCCGCATCCACAACACCGGCGACGGCGAGGTCATGCTGGAGGCCTGCGACGCTCCGGCCCTGCCCCTGCCCGGCGGCGTCACCCACTGGACCGCCTTCGAGGGTCGCTGGTCGGGAGAGCTTCAGACCCGCCGCATCCCCCGCTTTGGCGGTGCCCTGGCCAAGGAAAACCGCCGCGGGCGCACCAGCCACGATGCCTTTCCGGGCCTGCTGGCGGAAACCGATCCGTGCGGCGAGCTGAGCGGCGAGGTCTACGCCCTTCATCTGGGCTGGAGCGGCAATCACCGGCTCTGGGCCGACTCCCTGTCCGACGGCCGGGCCTATGTGCAGATGGGGGAACTGTTCGGCCCAGGCGAGATGCGCCTGGCTCCCGGCGAGTCGTATTTGAGCCCTTCCCTCTACTGCGCCTGGTCCGATCAGGGACGGAGCGGCGCGGCCCGGGCCTTCCATACCCATGTGAGGGGCCGCCCCCAGCATGACCGGCTGCGGGCCAAGCCCCGACCGGTCCACTACAACACCTGGGAGGCCGTCTATTTCGACCACAAGCCCGAGGTCCTGATGCGTCTGGCCGACCAGGCTGCCGCCATCGGTGTCGAGCGCTTCGTCCTCGACGACGGGTGGTTCCTGGGCCGCCGCAACGACCGGGCGGGCCTCGGCGACTGGGAGGTGGACCCTGCCATCTATCCGGACGGACTGGGTCCGCTGGCCCGGCACGTGGAGGGCCTGGGCATGGAGTTCGGCCTGTGGTTCGAGCCGGAAATGGTCAATCCGGACAGCGACCTGTTCCGGGCCCATCCGGACTGGGTTCTGGCCACCCCCCCTGCGCCGCAGCTGTCCTTCCGCCACCAGCTCGTCCTCGACTTCAGCCGCGACGACGTGCGCGCCCACATCCACGCCCGGATCGACGCCCTGCTGCGGGCGCTGCCGATCCGCTACATCAAGTGGGACATGAACCGGGATATCACGCACCCGGGCGGCGCGGACGGCCGCATGGCCGCGCACGCCCATGTGCAGGGCCTCTATGCCATGCTCGACCAACTGCGCCGGGAGCATCCGGGGGTGGAGATCGAGACCTGCGCCTCCGGGGGCGGTCGCGCGGATCTGGGCGTGCTGGCGCGGACGGACCGGGTCTGGACCTCCGACACCAATGACGCCCTGGACCGGCTGATGGTCCAGCGGGGCCTGTCCACCTTCCTCCCCGCGGAACTGATGGGCGCCCATGTGGGTCCGACGGACTGCCACATCACGGGCCGGCGGGTCTCCATGGCCACCCGGGTGGCCACGGCCCTGTTCGGTCATTTCGGCATCGAGGCGGATCTGGACGCGCTGACCCCCTCGGAGCGCGACATCCTTGCAGCGGGGGTGGCCCTCCACAAGCGCCACCGGGACCTGATCCATACGGGCGACCTCTATCGCCTGGACCGTCCGGACGGCGAGATCGGCTTCGGCATCGTGGCCCCGGACCGGTCCGAAGCCCTGTTCAGCTTCACCCAGATCGCCGAGCCCCGGGGCTATTTCACCGAGACCCTGCGCCTCGCCGGTCTGGCCCCGGACCGGATCTACAGGACGGAAATGGTCTGGCCCGACCGGGGCGGCGACGCCTCCCCCCTGTCCTTGGCCCTCCGGGACGGCCTCGCCATCCCCGGCGAGCTCCTGCTTCGCGTCGGACTTCAACCCCATCGCCTGAAGCCGCAGCAAGGCTTCCTGCTTCACCTCCGGGCCGAGGACGCGGGGCCGGTGGCATAGCGGTCGCTCCGTCCGGAGAGGCCCGCGTCACCAGATCGCCCCGGAGGAACCGGCCATGGCGATGCGTTTCGGCGACGCCTGTGCGCAGCAGTGTCAGCGGGTGCGCCGCTGGCTCTGACCTCAGGGGAGAGGGCGCCGACAGGCCTCCAGCACCTCGGTCGCCGTGTCCGGGTCGCTGGCCCGGGCAATGGCGACCGCGCCCGCCATCATCGCCAGCCGGCGCCATGCGCGGGCCCGCCGCTGCGCCCTGGAGCCCGAGAGCCGGTTAGCCATTCCGGAGACGATCCGGCGGACGCCCTGGGCGAAGGTTTCGCGGACATCCCGGCCCGTCCGACCGACATCGCCCGCCAGGGCCGCAACCGGGCATCCCTGACCCGGGGCCGCCAAATGGGCGTCGGAGAGATAGAGCTGCTCGAACGCCGAAAGTCCGCCCGGCGACGGGTCGCTGGAGGATGGCGTGTCCGCGGCGTCCAGCCGGTGGACCATCTGGTCGAAGGCGCTGTCGAGGGCCGCGCGGACCATCGCGTCCTTCGTATCGAAGTGGCGGTAGAACCCCCCGTGGGTCAGTCCCGCGTCACTCATCACGTCGGCGACACTGGCCCCGTCGACGCCGCGCTCGCGCAGCAGCCGGGCGGCGCTTTCGACGATCCGCGTCCGCGACCTTTCCTTCTCCGCCTGAGACACCCGCATGGCCGATCCAATCTCTACGACGCCTTGACGACATGGATGACAACTGTCATCCAAAAATCGTTAAGACAACAACTAAGTGTGGAGCGCTGCCGATGGACCGTCACCCTCTCTTCCAAAGGCTCGGCCCGGCCATCGTGACGGGTGTCATGCTCGCGTCCACCCTTGCGGGCCCGGCGGCCTGGGCGCAGGCCGCGCCCCCGGTGTCCGGCGGGCCCGTGGCCAGCCAGATGCCGATGACACCCACGACCCGGGTCCTGGCGATCGGTCGCCTGACCAAGCCGCCGACAGGCGCGGAGTTCCAGGCCATCATGCCCGGCGAGGTCCGCGACACGCTGGATCTCTATCTCGCCGGCAAGATCGCCGACTGGTACGTCACGAAGGACGCCCCCGGCGTGGCCTTCATCCTGGATGTGCGATCGGTGGACGAGGCCCGGCAGCTGACCGCAGCGCTGCCGCTGGTCAAGTCCGGGTACATGTCGTTCCAGCTCATCCCCCTCGGCCCGCTGGCACCGCTGAAGCTGCTGGCGAAATAGCCGCAAGAATATCCGGATACGAGGGTCCATCCGTTCCCGCAGACCCAGCGATCTGCGGCAGGGAAAAGCCCCTTGCGGTCAACGCTTCGCCAGCCCGGACTGTTCCATGCGCCAGACGAGCTGGTCGAACCGGTCCTGGCCGAAGAACGGCTCTCCATCGAAGACCATGAGAGGCACGCCATAATGCCCTCCGTCCCGCTGCCGGGACTGGTGGCCTTCGATCACGGCATCGAGGCGCTTCGCTTCGCCCGGCGCGGTGATGGCAGCATCAAGGGCCTCGAGGTCCAGACCCGCCCGGGCCACGGCCTGCGCCAGGTGATCCCCCTCGTTCCAGCCGCGGACCGTCCCGTCCCAGATCAGCCGACCGACTTGCTCGATGAATTCGAGGCCCCGCCCCCGCTCGGTCGCCGCCAGGCCCAGCCGGGTCAGGCGATGGATGTGCGGCTGGTCCTTCGGATAGGTCCGGGTTTCAGGGTCCATGTAGACGGGATCCGGCGAGGCCCAACGGAAGGGTATCCCGGCGAACTGGGCGCAGCGGAAGATGTCGCGCCCGAAATAGCTGAACCACAGGGGATCACTGGTCGCGAAGAACTCCGGCTGCCGCACGGCAATCGGGTAGACCACCCGGAGATCGCAGACCACGTCGTAGTCCCGGTGCAGGGCCACGACCCGATCGGTCACGAGGTAGCTGTAGGGGGAGCGAAACGACCAGTAGAGCTCGAAGTTCAGCGTCATCCGCCGATCGCCTTGGTCCGGATGTTCAGCTGGCCCGCAAGGCCCGCATCCCGGTGCCGGGTGATTGCCTGATATTCGGGGGACTGGACCATCTGCAGCATCGCCGCGCGGGACGGATACTCGGCAATGGCGACCATGTCCCAGAGCTCCTCCACTTCACCGAGCTGCAGGTCGGTGACCCAGCCCGAGAATCGCGACCTCGCCCCGACGGCGGCGAAGCAGGCCTGTACGGCAACACCGTAGCGCATATAGGCCTCGCGGCCGGAAAGCTCCGGCTCCGACCCGTCGGCATAGGCGGCCTTGTCCCGGAATTTCAGGAGATTGACCATGCACATGGGCCCGTCTTCCTCGGCGCTGAAGAAGGCGGCCGCCTGCTCCGCGGTGGGGTGGACCTGGTTCGTGACTTTCATCTGAGGCTCCGATCATCATCCACATTTATATAGGCACAAAGAGTGTCATAACAGGGTGACGCCGGTCAACGAGAGTGGCCGGACCGCGCGGCCGAAGGGCGAGGCAGATTGACTCACCCGGTCAACGGGCCATTCATTGACAGCACGCGTGCCAATAACGTCCGGATATCCGCCTTCGATGACCAGATCTGGAAGCGTCTCGCTGGCGATGATCGGCCTGCTGCTCGGCGGATGCGGCGGACCGCCTCAGCATACCGCCGCCCGCAGCAGCCCGCCCCC
>CAIQUG010000171.1 GCA_903874895.1 uncultured Caulobacterales bacterium
GGGGACTGCGTCGTGCAGCCGCCGCAGATCCGCCACCGGGTGCTGGAGGCTTCCTCCGGGCTGGAGGTGGTGGAGATCGGATGTCCGGCCCTGCACGAGACCCTGGCGGATCACGGCATGACCCTGCCCACGGGCAGGACCCTGCCGGACCGGATCTATGGCGGCCAGCGGTTCCTCCGTCACGTGGCGGCGGACACCCCCTGGACGGCGCTGGGGGACACCGGCTTCGAGGTCCGGGAGACGGGCATGGCGGACGCAACCTTCGGGGTCGCCGACACCCGGGTGATCCGTCCCGCCGGCCAATCCCGGATCGCCTTCGCGCCGCATGACGGAGAGCTGCTGTTCAATTTCGTTCTCGACGGCGAGGTCACGCTGCACCATGGCACCGGCCACGCCCTGGAAGCCTGCGACGCCTTCGTCATTCCGGCGGGAGAGGGCTGGGCCCTCACGGCGGCGTCGACGGACCTGCAGCTCCTGCAGGTGCAGCTGCCCGGCCGGTGACGGCGCGCCGGACCCAATAGATCACCGTCAGCAGCACCAGCCACGGCACGCCGGCCACCCAGGACAGCTGCCAGTCCTTGTCGAGGCCCATGGTCACCAGCACCGCGGCGATCAGCAGCACCCCTGCGATCTGCATGACCGGAAAGCCCGGCATGCGCACGACGAGGTCGGCGGCACGGTGTCGGCGGCGGAAGCTCAGATGGCTCAGCAGGATGATGATCCACACGGTCATGGCGCCGAACAGGGCGATGCCGAACAGATAGTCATAGGCCTTGGGCGTGAAGCGGGAGACGGCCCCGGCCACCAGGATGCAGACCCCGGACACGATGATGGCCGCCACGGGCGAACCCTCCCCGTTCAGGCGCCCCAGGACGGCGGGGGCATAGCCTCCCCGGGCGAGGGAGAACAGCATCCGCGAGCACAGGTAGATGTTGGTGTTCATGCCCGACAGGGCCGCGGTGATCACCACGAAGTTCATCACCCCCGCCGCCTCCCGCACGCCGGAATGGGCGAACACCTTGACGAAGGGGCTGCCGTTCATGGTGGCCGAGCCGACCTCCGTCCAGGGCATGAAGGCCACCACCACGAACAGGGCCAGGATGTAGAACAGGATCAGCCGGGCCGCCATGGAGCGCAGGGCGGCGGGAATGGCCCGGGCCGGGTCCGCCGTCTCGCCTGACGTCACGGCGATCACCTCGATCCCGTTGTAGGAAAACAGGCCCATGATCACGGCCATCCAGACGCCCTTCAGGCCATGGGGCATGAAGCCGCCGGGCAGACCCACCACATTGTGCAGCCCGACCGGGGCCTGTCCCAGGCCGAACACCGCGGACAGGCCGAGGATGATGAACACGATGATCGCGATCACCTTGATGGAGGTGAACCAGTACTCCAGCGATCCGAAGTTCCGCACCGAGCGGGAATTGATGAACAGGAGCGCCGTGGCAAAGCCCAGCGACCAGAGCCAGACCGGCGAGCCGGGAAACCAGAAGGACATGTAGATGCCCACGGCGACCGCCTCCCCGCCGATGGCGAGCACCTGTGCCATCCAGTAGGTATAGCGGACGACGAACCCGGCCCAGGGATTGAGGTAGGTCTCCGCATAGACGCCGAACGACCCTGCCGCCGGGTGGGCGACCGCCATTTCCGACAGGCTGAGCACCATGACGAGGGCCACGAAGCCGGCGATCAGGTAGCTGATCAGCACCGCCGGTCCCGCATAGCCGATGGCGAGACTCGACCCCGCGAACAGGCCGGTGCCGATGGCGCCGCCCAGGGCGATCATCACCACCTGGGCGCGGCTCAGGGTCCTTTGCAGGCCGGATTCCCGCCCGGCGGCGGCCTCGACCAGCAGATCGCTGTCATCACTACCGGGTCTTGGGGTCTCAGCCATGCCATCCTGCCGTCATCCTGTCCCATTCGACGACGGGACCGCGGCGCTGGCAAGGGTTCCGCAGCGGCATCAGGACGGCAGGGTCGCTTCAGTATCCGAGCTTCTCGGGTCGAGGGGGGGCCTTGCTGGCCAGCCGTACCGTTTCGGCGGCGAAGCAGTGCGACTGGACCGTGCCCTGGTACGAAAGCCAGATCGTGCAGACCAAGGCCTGCTGATCGGCTTCGGGCGCGGTCGCCAGGGCGGAACAAGCGACCTCTGCGGTATCCGCACCCTCAACGATCTCACAGTGATCCACGGTCATCGACCGACCGCCTGCCATCAACTCGACGACATCCCCGATCTTGACGTCCATGCGCTCCCCCCCCCGGGGTGTCCTACCAGAAGTCAAACACCGTCCTGCACGCGGGCCGGACAGGTCAGTGCAGCCCCTTGAACAACGCAAACGGCGGGTGTGTCCGGAGCGACTTGTAGATGGCCAGAAGCGTGACTTCCGGGTTGAGGGTGATCCAGGCCGCATCGAAGTCCTCGATGGCCTTGCGCGCGGCGTTTGACAGCTCCTCCGGCGTCGGCGGCCGCTCGATCGGCTTCTGTTCCGAAGGCGGGGCCTCCGCAGGTTTGGAGCAATGGCAAGGTGAGCCGCCGCACGCCCCGCAGTGCTGCTCCGGGCCGAAGATGTTGATCTGGCCACCGCCGCCGAGGCCGCCGCCCTGATTGATCACGTTCACCTGCTGCTGATTGCAGGTACAGGGCCGACCGGGGGGACAGGCGCAGCGCCGCCCGGTGTCCGGCACCGGGGGCGGCTTCGGCGTTGGCGTTTCCTTGATCTTCAGGTTCGCCAGGTCGCTCAACGCCTTGAGCGGCCCCCCCATGATCACGGCAAAGCGGAGGATCGGCTCGAATGTCTGCTGGAATGCCATTGCGAGGTCGAGGGCCGCCTGGACCTTTGCAAGGCCCGTGGCCATTTTCGCATTGTGGAGCTTGGCTTGGATGTGACGGATCTTGGCTCCGACCGCCAACTGCAAAGACTTGTGGACGCGGGACTCGCCCCACCAGACGCCGATGACCAGGGCGCAGGCCACGATTACGATCACCGCGAAGATCTGGACAACGGGCCAGTAGGACGGCGTGCAGGCGAGGGACACGCAATCGTCGAAGTGGACCGACGACGCCATCTGGACGGAAAGAACTGAAACCATGTTGCACCCCTGTTAACCATATTGCACTTGGAGCGTCGCATAAGCAACCTCCGGCACCGGGGCCGACCAACGGCGCGAACGGGCGACACCGGCCACTGGAAAAGAGTTACAAATCCACGGTAAAGCTCAGGCGCTTGGGGATCGGGCCGGGTCCGGCTCCGACGTTCGAATGCCAGGCGGTCGATCGAAACGGGAGTGAAACATGCGTCTTGGGACCGTACTCGGAATGATGGCCGGGATCGTCGGTGCGGCCACCACGGCGCTCGCCGCCCCGGCACCCGCCCCCGCCTCCAGCACCGGACCCATGGCAACGCCGCCCAAGCTGGTCGTGGTCATTTCCGTCGACCAGTTCAGCTTCGACCTCTATCGCACCTACGCCCCGACCTTCACCGGTGGCCTGAAGCGGCTGTCGGCCGGCCACGTCTTCACGGGATACCAGAGCCACGCAGCGACCGAGACCTGCCCCGGACACTCCACGCTTCTGACCGGCGACCACCCCAACAAGACGGGAATCGTGGCCAACAACTGGTATGATCGGCAGACCGGCTCGAACCTCTATTGCGTCAGCCAGACCGGAACATCGGACGAGCGGGCCAAGTCGAACGCCCTCCTGAAGGTCGACACCCTCGGCGACTGGATGCGCAGCGCCCAGGGAGACGCGCGGGTCTATTCCGTGTCGGGCAAGGACCGCGCCGCCATCATGATGGCCGGCCACAACCCTAACGGGGTCTATTGGTGGGATGATGGCTTCGGCTTCACCACCTCGTCCTTCGCGGGGCCGGACACCCCCGCCACGCGCGCACCGGCCGAGGCCTTCAACCAGCGCGTCCTGGCGGACTGGGCGAAGACGCCCCCGGCCCTCTGGTCGGCCGGCACCGCGGCCACCTGCCTGTCCAGGACCCGCCCCTTCACCGTCGGCAAGACGACCTGGACCGACACGGTCCCGCCGCAGACCAATGCCGAGGCGGAAACGGGCGACGGCTGGCTGACCTCCTCCGCCTTCGCCGCCGAGCTTCGCGCCTCGCCCCTGTTCGACCGGACCGTCCTGCAATTCGCTGCGGGGTTGCTGGATCAGAACAGGCTGGGGCGCGGTCCCGGCCGCGATATCCTGGCCGTCAGCCTGTCGGCGACGGACTATATCGGCCACCGCTTCGGTCCCGGCGGCGCCCAGATGTGCGCACAGATGGCCGAGCTGGACGCGTCCCTTGCCGACTTCTTCGCCCGGCTCGACGCGACCGGCGCGCCCTATGTCGTGCTGCTGTCCGCCGACCACGGCAGTATCGACGTGTCCGAGCGCGTCGGTCCGCCATCGCTGCGGATCGAACCGAACACCACGCTGCGGGAGCTGGGGAGCTTTCTCCGCAAGACGGTCGGCCTGGAGTACGACCCGATCGTCAGCGCCGACCCGCGACAGCTGGTCCTGGGTCTGGGCCCGGTGGACGATCAACGTCGCCCCGAGATCACCCGCGCCATCGTCGACTGGCTGAACGCCCGTCCGGAGGTGGCCAGGGCCTTCACCGCCGCCGAGGTGGCCGCCGCCGTCCCGCCGAAGGCCAAGCCCGTCGAACAGCTGACCCTGGCGGAGCGGTTCAACGAAAGCTTCGACAAGGACCGCAGCGGGGACATCATGATCGCCTGGAAGGAGGGTGCCTCCCTCGGCATTCCGGGCAGCATCTCCGACACGGTGGCGGGCCATGGATCCCCCTGGGACTATGACCGGCAGGTGCCGATCCTGGTCTGGTGGCCGGGGATTTCCGGCAAGCCGCAGGCCCGGTCGATGGAGACCGTGGATATCGCCCCCACCCTCGCCCCGATGCTGGGCGTCACCGCGCCGGCCGGTATCGATGGTCACTGCGTCGAGCTCGGCCAGGGCTGCAAGCGCTGAGGGGCCTCGCCTACTGCTTGAGAAAGCCGAAGACCCGAAGGCCCAGATAGACCGCCCCGGATGACGCCACGGCGACCAGGATGGCGAAGAGCGTACCCATCGGATGGGAGGCCCAGGGAAAACCGCCGGTGTTCATGCCGAAGATCCCGGTGACCAGGGTGGCCGGCAGCATCAGGGCTGACAGGATCGACAGGGTGTAGAGGTTCTGGTTGGTCCTCTGGTTGGCCTGAAGCTCGACATCGTCGCGCAGCTGCCGCAGCTGGTTCTGGATCGTGGCGACCTCGCCGTCCATGGCCGACACGCGCGCCGCGAACCGCGTCAGGGACGATATCAGGTCCGGATGCAGCAGAGGGTCATCGTCCAGCCGATGAAGCAGCATCCGCGTGCCACTCAGAACCCGGCGCAGGCGCGCCATGCCCGACCGGACATCCAGGAACGCCCGGGCACCCGGCGGCGGCCGGTCCCGGAGGAGGTCATCCTCCATTTCCTGCACGGTTTCGTCCATCTGGGCGACCGTGGCCCGATGGACCTCGCTCATGGCGCTGAGCAGCACCTCAAGGGCCGCGGCGGCATCCAGGGGCGGGGAGCCGGCCGCAAGCCGCTGGCGGATGATGTCGGCGCAGCGCACCGGATGCTGGCGGGCGGTGATCATCAGGCGCGGCCCTAGCACGAAGCGGATGGCACCCACGTCCGACTCGTCCCCCTGGAACTCCTGCCGCAGGTCGGACAGGACTCCGCAGACCCGCGACCCGTCGATCAGATAGCGGGGATGCTCGTCCCGGGAGAGGATCATCTCCGCCATGCCCTCGGGAAGCGCGGCCACCTCCGCCAGCCAGCGCCGCGACCGCTGATCGGCCAGGTTGAGGTGCAGCCAGCGAAAGGCATCCGGTGAATGGGCCCTGTCGACCAGGTCGGCGTCCCGCACGGGCAGGGTTCCGCTGTCCCGGCAATCAAAGCCCCAGATCAGTCCGGGCCATCGCACCGATTCCGCCAGTCCATGGGTCAGCATCGACGCCCCATGATCAGCCCACTCCCGAAATCCCGTTCAGGGGCAGAAACCTTTCGCGCGACGCCCTGTCAATGGCGTCCCGGACCCCGAGGCATCGACCCGCCGCCCCGACGCGCTCCGCCGACGGCGGATCGCCCGATCAGGCCGCGGGCTCCAGGGGCTGAAAGCTGTCTGCCCGGGCCCGCTGCCACTCCTCGGCGATGGCGCCCGTGGCCGTCCCGTCCAGCAGCGATCCGGGCGCCAGGGGGAGGAAGGCCTGATCTCCCCGGATCGCCTGGCCGTTACTGTCCCGAAGGAAGATGTGACGCGGGAGGATCTCCGCCGGATCACTCAGGCCCGCCGCCCCCAGCAGCTGCGCCAGGGCCTTCAGGCTGTTGCGGTGGAAATTGTCCACGCGCCGCGCCTTGTCCTTCACCACCAGGGCGCGCTGGCGCCAGAAGGACTGGGTGGCGACCCCCGTCGGACACCGGTTGGAGTGACAGGTCCGCGCCTGGATGCACCCCACGGCAAACATGAAGCCCCGGGCGGACATCACATAGTCTGCCCCGATGGCGAGGGTCCGGAAGATATCGTAACCGGTGATGATCTTGCCGCTGGCACCCAGCTTGACCTGATCGCGCAGGCCGGCGCCGATGAGGGCGCTGTGGGCGAACCGCAGCGCGTCCGCCAGGGGCAGACCCACATGGTTGGCCAGTTCCCGCGGCGCCGCCCCGGTCCCGCCCTCGCCACCATCTATGACGATGAAGTCCGGGGCCACGCCGCTCCTGTGGATCGCCTTCAGGATGGCCAGGAACTCGTACCGATGGCCGATGCAGAGCTTGATCCCCACCGGCTTGCCCCCGGACAGCCGACGCAGCATCTGCACGAACAGCAGCAGGCCGAAGGGGGTGTCGAACTCCGGGTGCGCCGCGGGGGAGACGCAGTCCCGGTTCCGGGCGATGCCCCGGGCCCTGGCGATCTCGCCGTTGATCTTCGCCCGTGGCAGCACGCCGCCGTGACCCGGCTTGGCCCCCTGGGAGAGCTTGACCTCGATCATTTTCACCTGATCGTCCGTAGACTGACGCTGGAAGGCGATCGGGTCGAAGCGTCCGTCCGGGGTCCGGCAGCCGAAATATCCGGTGGCGATCTGCCAGATCAGGTCGCCGCGATGCCGGCGGTGGTGCCGGCTGATGGACCCCTCGCCGGTATTGTGGGCAAAGCCCCCCTGCCGGGCCCCGAGATTGAAGGCCTGGATGGCATTGCCGCTCACCGCCCCGAAGCTCGTGCCGGAGATGTTGAGCAGGGACGCCTGATAGGGCTTTTCGCAGTCACGGCCGCCAATGGTCACGCGGAAATCGTGGCCGGTCGGCTCCTGCGGCGTGATGGAATGGGCGACCCACCCGTAGCCCGGGGCATTGACGTCGCGGACGCTTCCGAACGGCTGCTTGTCGAACACGTTCTTGGCGCGCTGGTAGACCACCGCCCGCTGTTCCCGGCTGAAGGGGACCGGGTCGCTCTCGTCCTCGATCAGATACTGACGGATTTCCGGACGGACGGCCTCCAGGATGAAGCGGACATGCCCGATGATCGGATAGTTCCGGAGGATTGCATGGGAGGTCTGCAGCAGGTCATGCAGGCCGACCAGCACCAGCGGAGCCAGGGCTAAAAGAGGCAGGAAGAACCGGGCGTCGGAAACATATCCGAGGACTGCACACGCAAAACTGCTGGACAGGACTGTTAGAAAGATAGTGTATCTAGACCAGATCAGACCCATAGCGCACCACAGTCACATCAATCTGCGTCAACCTGGCCCGGCGCAAATCCCCGATCTTCACTAAAACACATTATTTTTGCGTTTTTGTGAATTGAATACTTGACCATTAGGCGAATCAAATTCCCCGGATGCGCGAGTTCCGGGCTTTCGGCCCCTCGGGGGCCATCGCCCCCGCTTCGCCGGTCCGCGTCCGCGCCGGAGGGACGGGTCGGGGTTGTCACAAACCTGATCTAGTCTCTCAGCCGAAACCGCCCACATTCAGAGACCCGGGATGACCCACGATCCGAACCACGCGCCGGAGCGCATCGCCGCCGAGCAGATGGACGACTTCGACGAACTGCTGGAGATGGAGCTCAATGACGACGGCGACGACCTGTTCAGCCGCGCCCTCGACGCCCTGGACCCGGCCCCGTCGGACGGCCGCGCCTTCACCCGCCGGACCTATCTGAGGGAGCTGATCCGTCTCCAGGCAGAGCTCGTGAAGCTGCAGGACTGGGTCGTTCGCGAAAAGCTGAAGGTCGTCGTGCTGTTCGAGGGCCGCGATGCCGCCGGCAAGGGGGGCGTGATCAAGCGGATCACCCAGCGCCTCAACCCCCGCGTCTGCCGGGTGGTGGCCCTGACCGCGCCCACGGAACGGGAACGGACCCAGTGGTATTTCCAGCGATATGTCTCCCACCTGCCCGGAGCCGGGGAAATCGTCCTGTTCGACCGCAGCTGGTACAATCGGGCCGGGGTCGAGCGGGTCATGGGGTTCTGCAGCGCCGACGCGGTGGAGGAGTTCTTCCAGACGGTTCCGGAATTCGAGCGCATGCTGGTCCGCTCCGGCTGTGTCCTGATCAAGTACTGGTTCTCCATCACCGACGAGGAGCAGCACCTGCGGTTCCACATGCGCAATACGGATCCCCTGAAGCAGTGGAAGCTGAGCCCGATGGACCTGGAGTCCCGCCGGCGGTGGGAGCAGTATACGGTGGCCAAGGAGGAGATGCTCGCCCGGACGCACATTCCGGAGGCGAGATGGTGGGTGGTGGACGCCGTGGACAAGCAGAAGGCACGGCTGAACTGCATTCGCCACCTGCTGGACCAATTCCCCTACGAGGAAATCGTCCATCCGCCCGTGCCGCTCCCGCCGCGGGAGCACAGCGACGACTATGTCCGTCACCCCGTTCCGCCGGAGCTCTTCGTCCCGTCGGTCTACTGACGGCCCCCGGGAGGGAACGGCGACCCCGGTGCTCCGCCGACCGGGGGCCCCGGGGATCATCTTCCCATCAGTGCTGCGCGACCGCGATCGGCATGTCTTCCCGGTGAGCATAGGCTGTCAGGTACGGGCTGTTGATCGACCGCAAGGCACGCTCCATGGCCTCGGATCGGCACGTCTCATAGCCCCCCCGCGCGCTCAGGGGCATCCGTCCATTGCCCTCGCCGTCGGCGCAGACCCGTTGGCTGGCGGCTTCAAGGCGGCGGTAGAGCGCCTTGGCACCCGCCCTGTTCTCAACGTTCAGGTCAGA